>DNFZ01000119.1 GCA_003486785.1 Clostridiales bacterium
CGCTGCCGGAAAGCCCGGTGAAGACGACGAGCTTGTCGCGCGGGATGACAAGATCGATGTTTTTGAGATTGTGCTCCCGCGCGCCTTTGATGATAATGTCCTTCATGAGGAGTCCCTTTCGTTTTGCCGACCGGCAAATCTCCGGCAGGCGAAGTGATGACCGCCAGCGGTCGTTGATTTCGAAAAAGTTCGATATTCTAGTATATCACAAATTGTCAACCCATGCTTGTCAGGGATTGCCTGGGTTCATTCAGCTCAAACACTCGTTCGCAATGATCACAGTATACACGAAATCATTTTTAATCGCAAACACTTGTTCGTAATCATTTTCTCGGCTTTTACGGCTTGAAGCACACGAATAATTCTGCTATAATAATCACAGAATANNAACTGCACTGCGAAACGACTACGGCGAGATCTCCGACCTCGCGCACAAGGAGGAGGAGCCGATCTATATCACCAAAAACGGCGAAGGCGATCTGGTTGTAATGAGCATCGACGCATTTGAGCGGCGTGAGGAGACATTACGCCTGCGCGCAAAGCTGGAAGCCGCCGAACAGTCCCGCCAGCATGGCGAACCGACGTATTCCGCCGAGGAATCCAGACAGCGTTTGGAGACGATCTATGCCCGCACCGACGTATAAACTCGCGATTCTCACACCCGCGCAACGCGAGCTGGAGGAGATCGCACGCGTGTATCTAGAGTTGGCGGGCGCGGATTCCGCGCGCAGGATCACCGACCAGATTCTGGATTCGTTGGNNCCCTTTCCGGCTCGCTTCCGCGGGATCGCTGGCTGCGGGATGCGGGGTACCGCCTCGTGATCAGCGGAAAATACATCGCCGTTTATCGGCTGATCGAACGTACTGTCTTTGTCTATCACATCGCGCACGGGGCAAGCGACTATCCGACGCTTCTGAAAGAGATTTGATGTTCTCCACACCTTTATCCACCATTGTGGATAACTTTAGTGGAGGGGTTGTGGAAAGCGCGTTTTCCCTTGTGCTGGGGCAAAAACGAACCCCAACATCCTGTGGTTGAGACCGATTTTTGGCACTTTGAACCACAATAAGTAGGAATCATTCTCGCTCGAATTGTAAGAAAAAACCCGCAGGCATTTCTGCCGCGGGTTTATGGGTTTTGCTTCCGTTGACGGAGGGTTATTTCTTTTCTTCTTCGCCTTCGTCTTCGTCATCTTCGTCGTCTTCGTCGTCTTCGTCTTCCATGGCTTCAAAGCGTTCTTCCACGATCTTGGTCAAGGCATCCATCTTATCCTCGTCAGCGGGGAGAAACTCTTCATACTCGCCGTTGACGACGATCTTCATGATATAGACCTCTGCGCCGTGCTCATGATCGTGATCATGTTTGTCTTCGCATGCTTCGTCGTCACACGAACAGCCGCAGCCGCAGCCGCTCTCGGGATCGATGAGCACCGCGTACTCCTGATCTTCATAATCAAAATAGTCCACGATCTCAAGTTCAAACTCATTGCCCTCGTCGTCGGAAAAAACCACCAAATCGCGTTCTTCTTCCATGCGGTTCACCACCTTTACATTTCTGCCTGTTTTCAGGTCAATTTATTCTACCGTATTTCACCGGCAAGCACAAGAAAGGAAACGTGAGTTTGTTACGTACAAATGATGGCGAACGCTTTATTTTTGCCGGTCTTGTTCGAAAATGGTCAAAAGCAAGCACTATTTGCTTCAAAACTGCCGTCTATTGCGAGGGCTCTCAAAATTTTTTGGCATCTGCTTTTGATTTATGCTACAATAAAATTAATATTTAGAGCACGTGAACAAAAAATATTTGAGGCTTCATAAAATATATTTGTTTTCCTGCTTGTTTTTTCGTTTTGATCTGTATATTATGGATAAGGAAGAGGGTTCGCGTCATGGATTTGGAATTTTTGCAGCGGCTTGCAAAGGCCATTACCGCGGAATTCGGCGAGAGCAGCGAAGTCGTCGTACACGACATCTCCGGCGACGATACGGAGCACACGATCGTTGCGATTGAGAACGGGCACGTTTCCCACCGCCAGGCAGGCGGCAGCGCCTCCCGCGTGGTGCTCGAGGCGATTCAGCGCAAGAACGACCCCACACTCGTGGACGAGCTTGGTTACCTCACCAAAACACGGGACGGCAGGGTGCTCAAATCCAGCACCGTCTATCTGCGCGATGGCGCGGGCGTAATCGAGGGCGTGCTCTCCATCAACTACGACATCACCGAGCTTCTCATGGCGGAGCGGGCGATTTCCTCCGTGCTCCACCACAACAGCGAGCCGACCCTGCCCGAGCGCATCCCGCAGAACGTAAACGACCTGCTGGACGATCTCATCGAACAGAGCGTCGCCATCGTCGGCAAGCCCGTTGCGATGATGACCAAGGAGGACAAGATCGCAGCGATCCAGTTCCTCTATCAGTCCGGCGCGTTTCTCGTGACCAAGAGCGGCGACAAGGTGTCGAAATATTTCGGCATCAGCAAATACACCCTTTACTCCTATATCGACGCAAAAAAAGACTGACCCCGGCCCGCATGCTGCGGCCGCGGCCACAGCAGAAGAAAGGAAGTCTAGCACTATGGATACCAGCAAGGTCAAGCAGGCGGCGCAGGCCTACGAGAAGCAGATGACAAAATTCCT
This sequence comes from Clostridiales bacterium, assembly GCA_003486785.1. Taxonomy (GTDB): domain Bacteria; phylum Bacillota; class Clostridia; order Christensenellales; family CAG-138; genus UBA7703. Next base: position 2,637 of record DNFZ01000119.1, read on the forward strand.
CCGCGATCTGATCGCGATTCCCAGCGAGAGCTGCGAGGAGGAGGGCGTCATTCGCCGCACCATTCAGGAGATGGAAGCGCTCGGCTTTGACAAGGCCGAAATCGATCCCGAAGGAAATGCCCTCGGCTGGATGGGCACCGGAGATAAGATCATCGCCTTCGACGGCCACATCGACACCGTCGGCATCGGCAATATCAGCAACTGGGAGAAAGACCCCTACGAAGGCTATGAGACCGACGATGTGATCTATGGCCGCGGCGGGTCCGATCAGGAGGGCGGCATCGTTTCCGCTGTCTACGGCGCAAAGATCATGAAAGACCTCGGCCTGATTCCGGAAAGCTATAAAATCCTCGTGACGGCCACCGTGCAGGAAGAGGATTGCGACGGCCTCTGCTGGCAGTATATCCACAACGAAGACAAGATCAAGCCCGAGTTCGTCGTCTCCACCGAGCCGACCGACGGCGGCATCTATCGCGGACACCGCGGCCGCATGGAGATCCGCGTGGACGTCAAGGGCATCTCCTGCCACGGCAGCGCGCCCGAGCGCGGCGACAACGCGATCTATAAGATGGCGGATATCCTCAAGGACGTCGAAGCACTCAACGCCAACGGCTGCGAAGACAAGGACGAAATCAAGGGTCTTTGCAAGATGCTCGATCCCCAGTTTAACCCCAACCACTACGAAGACGCGCAGTTCCTTGGAAGAGGCACCTGCACCGTCTCACAGATTTTCTTCACCAGCCCCTCCCGCTGCGCCGTTGCGGACAGCTGCTCGATCTCGATCGACCGCCGCATGACCGCCGGTGAAACCTGGGAAAGCTGCCTGAAGGAGATCGAAAACCTGCCCGCCTGCAAAAAGCACGGCGCGGTGGTGAGCATGTACATGTACGATCGTCCCGCCTGGACGGGTCTCGTGTACGAAACCGAATGCTATTTTCCGACATGGATCAATAAAGAAACCGCCGGCCACGTGCAGGCCGTTGCCGACGCGCACAAGGCGCTCTACGGCGAAAAGCGCATAGGGCCCGACGGCGCGATGCATCTGCGCAACCGCCCGCTGATCGACAAATGGACGTTCTCCACCAACGGCGTCGCCATCCAGGGCCGCTACGGCATTCCTTGCGTCGGCTTCGGCCCCGGTGCGGAAAGCCAGGCGCACGCGCCCAACGAGATCACCTGGAAGCAGGATCTCGTGACCTGCGCGGCGGTCTATGCGCTGATTCCCTCTATGTATAAAGGCAAGGGCGATGAGGATGTCTGCCAGTTCCGCGCGGGCGGCACGGACACAACCTCGGACAAGTCCGCCTGCTGATTGGGTGCGATATGCAGAGCGGGCTAAAACCCGCTCTGCATTTGTTTTCTGATTTGAACAAACAAAGAAGCCACCAGTTACAACAAGAAAATTTAGGAGTGAGTTTATGGGTAAAAAAGAAGACATCAAGCAGTTCACCAAGGAGCTGGAAAGCCTGAAGTTTGACGGCATGTATGAAGGCGACTTTTTTCTGACGTGGGAAAAATCGCGTGACGAGCTGGACGCGGTGTTCACCGTTGCCAACGCGCTTAGGAACCTCCGCGAGCGCAACATCTCCACGAAGATCTTCGACTCCGGCCTCGGCGTCTCCCTCTTTCGCGACAACAGCACGCGCACGCGTTTCTCGTTTGCATCCGCCTGCAACCTTTTAGGCCTCGAAGTCCAAGATCTCGACGAAGGCAAGAGCCAGATTGCACACGGCGAAACCGTCCGCGAAACCGCCAACATGATCAGCTTTATGGCGGACGTCATCGGCATTCGCGACGATATGTACATCGGCAAAGGCAACGCCTATATGCACGAGGTTGTCGACTCCGTCAAGCAGGGCAACATCGACGGCGTGCTTGAGCAAAAGCCCACCCTGGTCAACCTCCAGTGCGACATCGACCACCCGACGCAGTGCATGGCCGACATGGCGCATGTCATCCGCGAGCTCGGCGGCGTGGAAAACCTCAAGGGCAAGAAGATCGCCATGACTTGGGCCTACAGCCCCAGCTACGGCAAGCCGCTGTCCGTCCCGCAGGGCGTCATCGGCCTGTTCACCCGCTTTGGTATGGACGTTGTTCTGGCACATCCGGAAGGATATGAGGTTATGGACGACGTGATCAACGTTGCCAAGCGCCAGTCGCAAGAAAGCGGCGGCAAGTTCACCGTTACCAACAGCATGGCGGAAGCGTTCAAAGACGCTGACATCGTGTATCCCAAGAGCTGGGCGCCGTTTAAGGCGATGGAAGAGCGCACGGAGCTTTACGGCAACGGCGACAGCGACGGCATCAAGGCGCTTGAAAAGAAGCTACTCAAGCAGAACGCCGAGCACAAGGATTGGGAATGCACCGAAGAGCTGATGGCAAAGACCAAGGACGGCAAGGCGCTCTACCTGCACTGCCTGCCCGCCGACATCACGGGCGTGAGCTGCGAAGCGGGCGAAGTCGCCGCAACGGTCTTTGACCGCTACCGCGATCCGCTCTACAAGCAGGCTTCCTTCAAGCCGTACATCATCGCGGCAATGATCTTCCTCGCGAAGGTCAAGGACCCCGCCGCCATGCTCAAAAAGCTGGAGAAAGCCGCCGTGGAACGTCATCTGGGTCTGGAAGACTAATACCAAACCACATAACACATAACGCAACAGGCGCGCCGGAGACGGCGCGCCTTGGTTCATCTGTGAAAGTAACGTTGTTGATGGCGTTTGTTTTTTGTGCGGGAGGATGATATCCTCCCCTACAAAGATGGATTATTTCGCATACGCGATGTGTGCGGAAGGATAATATCCTCCCCTACAAAGCTCGACTAGTTTGAGTTCTCCACCCAGATATGCAGCATTTGCAAGGACGGCCAATCCATCGTGAGCAAATACACCATTCCATCCCGCGTCACGACATAATAGGAGCTGGAAAATGTTCTTTGTACGGCGTCGCCCGCTCTTTTGTTCTGATTCGCGTCCAAAAGAATCGGTCGTGGTTCATCAAGGTTTTGAATCGCCCAGTCATAGCAAGCGTGTTTGAGCTCGTTTTGCGCGTCTATGTGCTTCTCTCCCCATCTGGGCTCCTCCGCATATAGGCTGTATGCCCGCTCCTTCTGCTCATCGCTTAAAATGATGTTCATTTGGNNATTTGGTGTTGGGTTGCATACATCAACTCCCCCGTGCTGCCAAGAAGGAAAACGTCATATTTTATGAGCGATGCGGCAAGCGGAACCTGAACGCGATAGACCCATCGATAGGAGAACTCGGCGTCGCCGTTGGTCGAAAATGCACCGGCCTGTTCGGGATAGCATTCATATAGATCACGATACACTTTCGCTTCTGTTTCGTTCGCGTTGAAATATTGGTTGATATACGCTAAACCAAGCTCTTTCGCCTTCGCTTCTCCGATGTCCTTTTGACCGCAGGCGGTGAGCAGGAGCGCAATACAAATGAAAAGAACAAAGATTCTCTTTTTCATCATGGCATATCTTCCGTCGGTCTGGTTTAATTCAGAATCGTAATTTCGGTGACGATCATCTGCGGCCAAGCCACCGTCATGTGATAGATGGATCCGTCACGAATCACGATATAGAAATTTGAGCTTCCACCGTTGTTATCAAAACCGCTTCCGCTATCAACAATTCCGAGTATTCCAGCGTTCAACTCAAACTTTTGTGGAATCCACTCTCGCGCGAAATCATAACAGTCGACATCCATGCTCATGCAGTCAATTGATAATACATCGCCGTTCCCATATGCTTTGGTGAGTTTTTCACGTTGTTCGGCAGTCATCTCCGGCAAATGTCCATTTTGCTCGGCAGAATAAGCCACTCCTGTTTCCGCGTTCACAAACGCCATATAATCCGATAATCCATATGGATTCGGTGGGGTTTTGACTATGTAATAATTGACGTGTGTTTCGTTCCCAGTCTTCTTATATTCTCCGTCAACATACGTAGCACCGGCTTTCACTCCTTTGGCTACGATTACCTCGGTCACACTCACATCAAACACAAGATTGATGAACGCAAGGCCGGCTTTCTTTGCCTCCTCTTCGCTGATCAGCTTCGGCTTTCCTCCCGTGAGAAACAGAGAAATGCAGACGATAAGCACACATAGAATCGCAATCTTTCGTTTCACGGTCTTTCTCCTACGGATTTTGTATCGAGCACCTGTACTTCAT
>DNFZ01000138.1 GCA_003486785.1 Clostridiales bacterium
ATATGGCTTTCGGTAGACGTCCTGCGCGTTTAGCTTATTTTTCCGTATCATTGATTTCCAGCCGTAATTTCCGGCAACGAAATAGAGCTTCTTCGGAAACCTTGGCGCAACTGCGAAAATCTGTTTTTCTTCATGTTGTTTCAAGAGCACCTTCCGCTTTACACGCGCAAACAAATCATCGATCCGCTCGAAAACAGGGCGCATGAATGGGGCTCCCTGCGCACCGAGAAGCATGCCTCCGCCGCCGATCATCACGCCGCCGAAAAACACGCGCCCGGTTTGCTGTGAAAAGCGCTCGACCACACGCATGGCTTCCTGATTGATCTCCGGCTCGGGAAAGCCGCAGTTTACGATTGCATAGACGGCGGCATCTTGCACTGCCGATGGATATTGCGCGACGAAATCCTGCAAGAACCGCGTGAGCATCGCCGGCATGCAAAAGATATAGAGCGGGAAGATGAGCACGATTGCATCCGCGCGCTGGAATGCCTCAAACGCCTGCTCTGTTTTATGGTGCAGCAGCGTGCTGCGCACGCATATGGTTTCAACGTTGAGCGCATCGTCCTTGAGCAATTGTTCTCCGCGCTTGGCGAGGAACGACGAGACTGCCCAATCCTGATCCGCTTTCGGACTCGCGCTTACCAGCACAATATTTTTCCTTTGTTCGCTCACAGGGCGCCTCCGATCCGTCGCATCGGGCTTTCAGACAGAGAAGCGCAGAGCTCCGTGTCGTCTCCTCGATCTATGATTGCGGTAACGCTGCTTCTGTGTTTCTTGTTGATATCTATGAAAAGCTGCATCTCCTCTTCGGATAGGTTTTCACCATAGCCTAGAAAAATTTGCGCCGCATAGTCATCATATCGCGGCGGATGCATGGTTGAGCCATCCTTTCGGGTCATGAAAAACGGCAGCATGTTGGGCAGCCAGCGATCGATGGCATATTTCATGTTTGCCGAAAACTGCCCGAAGACAACGGGGCAGAGGTAGACGACCACATCGCTGTTCATACTGGCGCGATTGATCTCGGCAATGCCGTCCCGCATGGAGCATTCGCCGGGGGTTTTCACCCAGCACTCAAAGCAGCCACGGCAAAATGCCAGCTCGTCCCGTTGCAGCGCTCGTTCGGTAAGAGAGAAGCCGCGACCCGCAAAATAGCCGGATAACAGCTCTCTTAGCTCACTTTGTCTCTTCGTTGACAACTCGCCATCATAGAGTAGATAAGCCTGCATAATGCGCCTCCGATAAAATTTCATCATATGATTATCATGTAACTACGTTTGCGTCAAGTAAATTTATCCTGACAAAAGAGAACCTGCAGCCAAAGGCGTTTTCAACTTGTGATTCTAAAGTATATACGATATAATGTGTGGAAAGTTTGGAGGGGATCACCCATGACCGTTCGTGAACTGGCGCAGAGCGCAAAAAAAGCCTCCGGCAAGCTTGCCATCACATCTTCGAAAACGAGAAACGATGCGCTGCTGGCGATGGCTGACGCGCTGATCGTTGCCGTGCCTGAAATATTAAAAGCAAACGACAAGGACGTCCGCCTCGCCAAAGAGCGCGGTGTGAAAGCCTCGTTTATCGACCGGCTCACGCTCGATCAGAAACGTGTGGAGAACATGGCAAACGGCATGCGCAAAGTCGCGCTGTTGGCGGACCCGATTGGGAAGAGTGATTCGGTCGCCGTCCGTCCAAACGGGCTTCGCATCGAAAAGCGTCGCGTGCCGCTTGGCGTGATCGGCATCATCTATGAAGCGCGGCCAAACGTCACTGCGGATGCCATCGCGCTTTGTCTCAAGAGCAGCAACGCCTGTGTGTTGCGCGGAGGAAGCGAGGCGCTCAACAGCAACGCCGCCGTCTGTGACGCGCTCAACGATGCCGCTGTGAAAAGCGGCATCCCTGATGGAGCGATTCAACTTCTTCGGGACACGGACCGCGCCGCGGCAAGCGAGATGATGAAACTAAACGGTCTCATCGACGTGCTGATTCCGCGCGGTGGCGCAGGATTGATTCAGAGCGTCGTACAGCAGGCGACCATCCCCGTCATCGAAACCGGATCCGGCGTTTGCCACGTTTATATCGATGAAACGGGCGATCTTGCGATGGCTGCCGATATCATCGAAAACGCAAAGTGCTCGCGCCCGTCTGTCTGCAACGCGGCTGAGACGCTGCTGGTGCACGAGAAAATAGCGGCTGATTGCCTGCCGCAGATTGCGCAGAGGCTCTCCGACCGAGGAGTAGAGCTGCGGTGCGATGCGCGCGCAAAGGCGCTCATGCCCGGCGCGATAGACGCGACAAAAGAGGACTGGGCGACGGAATACAATGATCTGATTCTTTCGGTCAGAGTGGTCGATTCGTTTGACGAAGCGGTAACCCATATCGAAACCTACGGCACGCACCATAGCGACTCTATCATCACGAGCCGCTATGATGCCGCAGAGCGCTTTCTCAGCGAAGTCGATTCCGCCGCGGTCTATGTCAACGCCTCCACGCGCTTTACAGACGGCGAGGAATTCGGCTTTGGCGCAGAGATCGGCATCAGCACGCAAAAGCTGCACGCACGCGGGCCGATGGGGTTGGATGAACTGACCACGGTAAAATACGTCATTCGCGGAGCCGGGCAGATTCGATAGATCTGCTTTCCCGTGTATCGTCTGTTTGTTTGGAGAAGAAATGGATATCAAGCTCATCGCGCTGGACATCGACGGCACGCTGACCAATAATCATGCAGGAGCTATCAGCGAACGAAACCGGCAGGCTGTGCGGCGCGCAATCGAAACGGGCGTGCATGTGGTGCTTGCAACCGGAAGAGGCCGCATTGCCACACGCCCCATCTGGAGAGCCCTCGATCTGCACGGCCCTTCGATTCAGTACGGCGGCGCGATGATCGCGGATATCGACACAGAGCGTGCGCTGGTGCTCCACGAGATGCAGCCGCAGATCATTCGCGAGGTGCTGCATTATTCCGTCGAGATGGACATTCCGGCGCAGATCTATCTCGATGAAACGGTGATCAGCGAAAAGCCGAGCGATGTCGCAAATGGATATGTCAATCGACACAAGCTCTCGTTCATCATCGACCCGGATATTCGCAAAAAGACGTATCACAACGTACCAAAGGTGCTCGCTTTCGCGCCTCTGGAACGGCAGGACGAGATTTTCGCGGCATATAAAAAACGCTTTGCCGGCATCGCGCAGGTTTCGCGCTCAAGTCCCGGTTTCATCGAAATCAACTGCCTTGGCATTACGAAAGCTTCCGCGCTGGAAGAGCTCGCCGCTATGCTCGGTATCTGCCGCAACCAGACGGCGGCCATCGGCGACAATTTCCTCGATTTGGAGATGATCGAGTGGGCGGACATCGGCGCTTGCGTCGCAGACGGCGCGCCGGAGGTAAAAGCGGCGGCCGACATGATCGTTCCCGCTTGCGGGGATGATGGCGTGGCGGCATTTATAGAAGAAATAATATTATCAGAATAGTTTCCGGGCTTGCCGGAATGCATTGCGGGAGGATTTTTTATATGTATAGCATCGGCGTGGATATCGGCGGAAGTAAAATCGCTGCTGGGTTAGTCGGGAACGACTCAAAGCTCATCAGCAAAAAATCATCTCCATTTCCTCGCACCGGAAAACCGCTGGATTCCATTGAAACAATCCGATCACTGATCAACAGTCTGATTGCAGAGAATGGGATTAAAACCGGGGATATAGCAGCAATCGGACTAGCCGTACCCGGCAGTATCGACTATGCAAGCGGCGTAGTCATCAACGCGCATAATCTCGATTATCACGATTTTCCGCTCTGCAAACTCGTGGGGGATGATTTCCCCGGCGTAACGATCTACCTGGAAAACGACGCAAACGCGGCTGCCCTTGCCGAATATTACAGCGGTGCGTTCCGCGGCTGCTCCTCCGGGCTTTTAATCACCATCGGCACCGGCATCGGCGGCGGGCTGGTGTTGGATGGGAAAATCTTCGTCGGCGGCAAGAAGAACGGCTTCGAATTCGGCCACGCGGTCCTGCTCTTTGGCGGCGAGCCCTGCACCTGCGGGCAGAGGGGCTGTATCGAGTCCTATTGCTCCGCTGCCGCGCTCGTGCGTGAGGGTCGGAAAGCAGCAAACGATCATCATGAGAGCGCAATGTTCCAGCGCGCGCAAGGCGACTTGAGCAGAATCAATGCAAAGCTCGTCATGGACTGTGCGCGAGAAGGGGATGCGATTGCTTCCGCTGTATACAACCAGTTTACGGATTATCTTGGCGCGACAGCCTGCACGGCGATTGCGCTGTTTGACCCTGAGATCATCGCATTTGGCGGCGGCGTGAGCAACGATGGTGAGTTTTTGCTCGCTCCGATTCGCGAATACGCGAAGAAATACGCGTTCTTTAAAAATCACGCAAAGATCGTCACGGCGGAGATGAAGAACGACGCGGGTATCGTCGGCGCGGCGATGCTGCATCTGCAAAGATAGGGGATGGGGTTGGTTGGGCTATGCCCAAACCCCAAATACAAGAAGCAGGGGAGTGACCCCTCTGCTTCTTTTTCTGTATTTTTTAAGGGTATAATTTCTTAATTTTTTAATGCGCCAGGATATAGGCAGGGAGCCAACTGCTTGGCTGAAAAGAAAGCCAAAATGTGGAAACAGCTGCAAACTGCTGCGCCAAGAAATAGACAAGGAGCCAATTGCTTGGCTCCTTTGTACTTTCCGTCCGTTAAGCCTCTCCGATGGTGCCCTATCCACCAGAAAGTAGTTATGATGTTACGTAGTAGTTCGGTTACGCGGTTTAAGGAGGAAATCGGTAATGAAAAAACGAACATAACGAACGGAAACTTATTTACTTTTCTAAGCAGAGTATAACATCCGAAATATGCAATTGCAAGTAAATCTATACGCAAATTGTGTCAATTTTATATCTGTTCTGTGAAATCTGGCGTGTATGCGGATTCCGCAGAATCCCTCTGTTGCACCAAGATGTTGTATAGTCCCCGCCATAGCGCATACGAGATCACGCGGTCGTATTCCCGCTGCGTAATTCTTCGGTTGAGCGGAAATTCGGTTGTATATACTTGCGGAGTATACTGACTCATCAGGGACACATGCGTAGAAATAGGCAGCAGGTCTGCGATTGCATCCAGAATTTTTCGCGAATCGTCAGCGCACCCGGGCAGGATCAAATGCCTGATTGCCAGACCGCGCCGCGCAAGTCCATCATGATCCAAAACCAGCTCGCCTACCTGACGATGCATCTCCAAAATGCAAGCTAATGCTATGTTTGCATAATCCGGTGCGTTGGAAAACTTTTCTGAAAGAAGAGGGGAGAAGTACTTCCAATCCGGCAAGTATACATCGACCAACCCTTCGAGCTGCCGAATCGCGTCCACACATTCATATCCGCTGGAATTATACACGACCGGTATTGTCAGACCCAGCGCTCTTGCACGACATAAGCTCTCGACAACCTGCTGAAGGTAGGGCGCGGCGGTAACGAGGTTGATGTTGTGCGCGCCATCGCTTTGCAGCGAGAGATAGAGGTTTGCTAGCGCCGTTGCATCCAGTAGTTTCCCGACGTTGCCGTCGCGAATCTTGTAATTCTGGCAATAGACGCAGCCGAGGTTGCAGCCTGAGAAAAACACCGTTCCGGAACCACGCGTTCCGCTGAGGAACGGTTCCTCCCACTGGTGGAGCATTGCCTTTGCCACGCGTGGAAGGGATTCGGCTCCGCAAAGCCCGCGCTGCGTCTCACGATCCGCGCCGCATTTGCGCGGGCATATGAAACATGCTTCCATCTTAGAATACACGTCTGCCGTTGACGAAATTGCGCGTCCAATATGCGGTTGTGATCGAACTGGTGATCACCTTGCCGGAGCTGGACGAAGCATGGATGAATTTTCCGCCTCCGATAAAGATTCCCGTATGGCTTACCCTTGTGGATGTATCGTTCTTGAAGAACACCAGATCGCCCCTTTGCAGATCGCTGATGGATGTGACCTCAGTCCACCTGCTGACAGAAGAGAATCCGGAGGCGCTGTAGCGGCTGGTGCTCACGCCGCAGGTGCGCAGACAGAAGTAGACAAGCCCGGAACAGTCAAATCCTTTTGACGGGCTCTCTTCGGACCATGCGTAGGGTATGCCCAGCATCGCGCTCGCAACCGAAATCAAACCGTCCGCGCTGTAAGACGCGGAGTAGCTGATGTTTTCCGTCACAGGCGCTGCTGTCGCTGCGGGTGCGGACGTCGTTGTGCTGCCGCTGCCGGAGGACGTGCTGGCCGGCTTGCTTGTCGTCGTCGGTTTATTTGTCGGCTTTGGCGTCGGTTTTGGAGAAGGTGTCGGCGTCGGATCGATCTTCGGCCGCGCTTCGGGAGAATATAAAAGATCCCGGTCGTCTACGCTGAACACGCCGTCCGCGTTGAGCTTGTTTTTTGTTTGAAACGCGCGGAGCGCTTCTTCTGTCGCCACGCCAAAATATCCGTTTATCTTTGCTTCGTAGTAGCCGAGCTCGTTTAAGCGCGACTGCATACTCTCCACGTCGGTTCCGCTGTCGCCTAGTTTGATCTCATAGGGAGTTGCGTCTGCGCTGAAGAGTTGCTCCTGCAGCTTTCCTGTTGCAATGCCATCGGTCGGTTCGTCAATCGTTCGCTGAAAAAGTTTGACGGCAACCGTCGTAGCCGCATTAAACACGGTAGTGGGTTCATCCGAATCGAGATAGCCAAGCTCCATGAGCCGGTCCTGCAGTTGCGATACGGTCGGATAATTGTCGTTTTCCTGCAGCAGCGTAAACTGCGAAACCAAAACGCCTGCGGTTGCTTCCGGCTCGGCATGCGCTGCAGCCGAATCGCGGGATGCCGGTAATAATGCTTCTGCGCTGAATGGGATCGGCGTTGGCGTCGCCTCGCGAATTGCGAGATGGGCTTCGAGTGCGACAGCGTTTGCGCCGGAAAAACGGTTGATCGCCAGCGGGAGAACAAGAAACGCAATCACACATCCGCCTGCAATGGTTACAATCCATGTACGCGCGGAGGAAGGGAAGAGGTGCTTATGTTGTTTTCCGGAGGGAAGGCGCGGTGTATTC
>DNFZ01000107.1 GCA_003486785.1 Clostridiales bacterium
ATGGAGTCCACCTATGGCGACCGCGTACACGACGCCCCGCCGGACTATGCGCGCGCACTTGCAAACGTGCTGCAAGCCACATTTGACCGCGGCGGCAGCGTGATCATCCCATCCTTTGCCGTCGGGCGCACGCAGGAGCTGCTCTATTTTTTACGCCGCATCAAGGACGAAGAGCTCGTGCAGGGGCACAAGGGCTTCCCCGTGTTTGTCGATAGTCCGCTGGCCAACGCCGCAACGCGCATCTACCTTGAAAACGCGGAGTATTGCTATGACGGCGAGGCGCGCGCCTTTGTGGAACGCGGCGTCAACCCGCTCGCATTCGAAGGGCTGACCATCACGGAGTCCAGCCAGGAATCCATGGCGATCAATACGGATAAACGCCAGAAGGTGATCCTTTCCGCCAGCGGCATGTGCGAGGCGGGTCGCATCAAGCACCATCTCAAGCACGGGCTATGGAACGCAAGCAACACAATCCTCTTTGTAGGGTTTCAAGCGCCGGGTACGCTCGGGCGCTCGCTGCTTGAAGGCGCGGAGAAAGTAAAGCTCTTTGGCGAGACCATCCGTGTCAACGCTCAGATCAAGCAGCTTCCCGGTATCAGCGCGCATGGCGATGTGAATATGCTCATCCAGTGGGTAACGCACTTTTCGCCTAAACCGAGACGCGTATTCGTCAACCATGGCGATACGGAAGTCTGCGACCTGTTCACAAAGCGATTGCAGGACGAGTTTGGCCTCGCGGCAACCTCGCCGTACAGCGGTTCGATCTACGATCTTGTCAAGAACGAATACGTCTTTGAAGCGCCGCCGGAGCCGCTCACGGATCGCGTGCGAGTGACTGTCCCGCAGGAAGCACGCGCGCCGCGCGAGCCGGACTCCCCCTACAAGCAGCTGCTTGCCGCGCTGGAACGCCTCAGCGATTTGATTCGCCAAAGCCGGGGCAGGAGCAACCGCGAGTTGCGCAGTGTCACAAAGCAGCTCAACACCATCAGCGACGAGTGGGAGCGGGAGTAATCCTTCTCTCGAGCGGCTTTGCGATGTTATAAAAAATCGACCATATCGGATTACGGCAAACATCCCGCAGGCGAACGCCTGCGGGATGTTTGATTTACGCTTTGTGTGTTATGAATGCAGCGTCAGCATCCGCTTTTCGCCGCTGCGCATGAGCGAGCTCCACATCGCAATCGTGAGCGCGGTGAGAACCGCCAGCGTTATCGGCGCAACCAGCGGGCTGCCGGTTAGCCCCCCGACAAGCGCGGGAGCAAACGCCGCCGACATGCCAACAAAAATGGTGACCATCGTAGCGCCTCCTTGCTTGACCGCTTCCGCCTCGGTCTGCCAGTCCAGCCGCGGCATTCGAATATTGACCCACAGACCCAGCACGGCAAAGGTGACGGCATACGCCAACGGCAACAGATACATCCAGATCGCTTCATGAAACGTCATCTTCAAGCTGAGCGTGATCAACGTACCGGTTATGAGTACGCTCGGAATCGCCAGCGCCAGCGTAACCTTCAGCTTGGCGGTGAGCCAATCCCGCGCGGAGATGGGCAGGCTCTTGGCGATCCAGAGCGATTTGCCCTCTATGGAGATTGCGCTGGCAGTCGTGGTGCCCATCGACACCATCCAGCCCAGCACAAACGGTATCAGCGCGGTGACCGACGCAACTTCCGGCATCTCCAGAAATTTGAGCGCTTCATCCGCTTTGACAAAGAGCGCGACGCCGGCCGCAATCATCATCACATGGCCAAAGGCCGTATTCACGACATACAGGCTTGAGCTGAAGTAGCGCTTCCATTCCCGCCTGAACAGCGCGGACGATTTCGAGGCATGTACCTGCCGCTGCATGACGAACGTCTCGCCGCGCGGCTTGCTCTTGATGAGGGAGTTGACCTGGACAAAGTTTTTGCCCAGCCAGAAGATGAGCAAGGCAATCGAGCCCGCCGTGAGCAGGAAAAGCCAGAGAACGGATGGCAGCGACCCCGCTGCCAGCGCATCCTGAAACCATTGTGCGGGCGGATACATCCCCTGTATCATCGGGCGGAGCGCTTCCGCAAAGGTTGCAATCTTCGTCGGATCCTCAAAGGCCATGCCGCTGCGCATGGAAACGAGCATCAGCCCGATCACCAGAATCATCTGCACGACCACGCTCATGAGGTTGCTCTTCTTCATGCGCGCGGTCGCAACCGTCAGCAGCGTGCCCAGCAGCGCGCCCACGATGGTTGGCAGCGCGGGCAATAGCAGAATCAGAAACAGAAACAGCGGATAGAACCAGAGCGGCGGAACCGCCATGATGGCATAGATCACGCCAGCCGGCAGCAGCAGCAAAAACGCGTAGACAAAGTTACTCGCATAGATGTTAAGCACGCGGCTCGCCGCAACCGCGCGGACATTGACCGGCCAGCTCATAACGATGTCAAAATCTCCAAAGCCAAACAGCACGCCCTTGGTCTCAAAGATCGAGAAAATCAGGATCAACAGGCTGGTCGCAAGCGCCATGATGCCCAAGAGCGACGGCAGCGTGTCAAACATCTGGAACGAGCGCGCCAGCATATAGCTGTAGAGCACGGACATATAGCCCATGGCGAAAACCATCGCAACCAAGCCACCAAGCGCGCGCTTGCCCTGCTTCTTCTCTTCCGCATTCTTCATATGCAGGATTTTATTGATCCCGAAGAGGGAGCTCACCTGCAGTTTCGTCAAAATCCAGAATTTACGCATTGTCCGTCAACTCCAAAAACAGTGTTTCAAGCGACGTGTCGCCCTTTACCTTATCCATCTCTCCGGCTGTGATGAGTTTGCCGTCTTTGATGATGGCGATCTTGTTGCAGAGCTTTTCGGCAACCTCCAGCACGTGCGTAGAAAAGAAGAACGCGCTGCCGTTTGCGCAAAGCTCCGCCATAAAGCCCTTGAGCGTGTGCGCGGCTTTGGGATCGAGGCCGACAAACGGCTCGTCCAGCAGCAGCAGCTTGGGGCTGTGAATCAGCGCGGAAATCAGCGCAATCTTCTGCTTCATACCGTGCGAGCAACTGCCGATGAGATCGTTGAGCCGCGGCGTCATCTCAAACGCGTCCGCATACTTTTTGATGCGCACGTCGCGCTCGCCTGCGCTCACGCCGTAGATGTCCGCCACGAAGTTGAGGTACTGGATCCCCGTCAGGTGCTCGTAAAGGTCGGGGTTGTCCGGAATGTAAGCCATCTCCTGCTTGCAGGCAATCGGGTCGTCGGCGATGCTTTTGCCGTCGATGAAAATGCTGCCGCTGTCAAACGAGAGAATGCCCGCAACCGCGCGGAGCGTCGTGGTTTTGCCAGCGCCGTTGTNNCGTAGATGTCCCCCGGCATCACGGTTAAGCTCAGGTCGTCTACGGCCTTGACGTTGCCGCCGTAGCTTTTGGTCAGGTTTTGGATGGTTAACATGATCGTCTTCTCCTTGCGTCCCCCCGAGCCGCGCAGGAACAAATTTGCGTGAAGGGGCTTTTTCCGCACCATTATACCACAGTTATAAGTTATTCAATATCGATTGCGTGCGATTTTGATGGATTTCACATTTTTTTAACGATATGTAGATGTATTCTTGATCCGAACGCTATCCCG
>DNFZ01000175.1 GCA_003486785.1 Clostridiales bacterium
TCTGACAAACCTTGTGCCGACCGAATGCGTCATGGCGCGTATCAAGGGATAATACAACCGATCGCAGACAATCGTATCGTTCGCGAGACGATACGCGCATCATACCAACGACCTCCCGCTGCTTGATTTTTTGAATCAGAGCGGGAGGTTTCATTTGGATGAAATATGAGCGCGTAAAAGCCGGCATCGACTTTTGTAAAAAAATGTATTCTTTTATATTGACAGAGGGAAAAAGAAAGCATATAATCTAGACAACTTAAGCGTTTAAGCGGCAGTTTTCACTTCTTTTTACGATTTCATGATTCAAAAAGCAAGCAGGTATTGAAAAAGCGAAGCAAACAGTATAAAATGAATCTGCAAACTTAAGCGTTTAAGGGTAACCGTTATATCTCATGATCAGGAAAGGTTAAGAGGAGGAAAGAATTGTGTTGAAAAAATCTACGGGTATCCTTATGGTCATCCTAATGGTTCTGGGTCTCTTTGCCGGTTGCCAGGCAACCGCGCCGGAAACCGCAGCGCCCGCCGCGCCGGCGCAAGCAGCGCAGGCAGAAGCAAAAGCCCCCGCGGTTGAGGAGCAGATCACGATCGACTTCATGAACTTCTCCGCCAACGAGGGCGGCCTTCTTACGCTCGGACTCATGAAAGACCTCTTTGAGAAAGAGAATCCCAACATCAAGGTCAACATTGAAACCTTCGGCTGGGATAGCTACGGCACGCAGCTCCAGACCCGCATCGGCGGCGGCGATGCACCGGATTGTTTCGAGCTCGGCCTGGACGCGTTTCCGTCCTATGTGGATCAAAACGCGATTCTGCCGCTGGACGGCATGATGGCGGCATCGGGCACCGATCTTAGCGTGCTGACCGAGAAATCTCTGGAAGCGTTTTCGCTCAACGGCACGAAATACGGCATGCCATACAGCTACTCTACCGTCGTGCTGATCTACAACAAGGATCTCTTTGATCAGGCGGGCGTATCCTACCCCACGGCCGACTGGACCTGGGCGGATGCTGACGCAGCGGCGCTGAAGATCAAAGCCCTCGGCGACGATTACTATGGTCTGATTCAGCCGATCTCCACCTATGAGTTCTTCAAGGTGGTCAAGCAATACAACGGCAGCCTGCTCAACGAAGACAACTCGGCCTTCACCGTCAATCGTGCGGAGAACGTTGAAGCGCTCCAGCGCCTGGTTGATAACGTGCTGGTGAGCAACATCTGCCCGAGCGCGGCACAGCGCGGCAGCCTTGATGAATGGGGCGTATTCAAACTTGGCAAAACCGGCATGATCGTCACCGGCATCTGGGCGTTCCCGTCGTTCACGACCGACTGTGCGTTTGCCTGGGATATCGCGGTAGAGCCCGGCGCAGCAACCAAAGCCACGCACTATTTTGCAAACGGCCTGTGCGTGAGCGCGGACTCCAAGTATGCCGATGCCGCTTATAAATGGATCGAGTTCATCGGCACGAGCGAGCAGGTGGCGCAGCTGCGCATCCAGCTTGGCTGGGAACTGCCCTGCGCAACGTATCAGACCGCGATGGATCAGTATGCAAAGCTAACCCCGCCGGCCAACCGTCAGGCAGTGTTTGATTCGCTTGGTTTCGTGGTGCCCGTGCCGCAGATCGCTCAGTTCAGCCAGATGGCGGACATACTCGGCGCGGAGCTAGAAGCCGCAGCAAACGGCAGCAAGACCCCGCAGCAGGCGCTCGACGATGCGCAGGCGGCGCTCGAGGCAGCCATCACGCTCGGCTAAAACACACAGTTGCTTCGCAGACGGGAGCAGGGGCGGCCTTGCTCCCGTCGGCTGAATTTGGAGGAGCTTCCATGCGGAAAAACCGAAACAATCACCAGCTTGCCGCGTCCGCTTTCCTAGCGCCCAGCATGGTTGGCTTTCTGCTGATCGCAGCCATTCCCTTTGCGCTGTCATTTGCAATCAGCTTTACCTCCTGGAGCGGCATCAAGGGGCTGAATCTCTTCTCGCCCGCATTCTGGCAAAGCAATTTCATCGGGCTTGAGAACTACAGTAAAATTCTTAAGAGCAAAGAGTTCTGGGTGTCGCTCCTGCATGTAGGGCAATACATGGCGTTCTATATCCCGCTGATGCTCGTCTCCTCGCTCAGCATTGCGGTGCTGCTCAACAAGCCCCGCAAGGGCACTGCGTTCTTCCGGCTTTTGTTCTACATTCCGGTGCTCACGAGCTGGGTGGCCGGCGCGATCATATGGAAATGGGTGCTCGATCCGCAATATGGCATTCTCAACGATATCCTTCTGCGCGCGGGCATTTCCGGCCCTGCGTGGCTGCAGGACCCAAAGTGGGCGATGTTTGGCATCGTGCTCGCGTCGGTCTGGAAGGACATGGGCTTTTACGGTCTGATCTTCTTAGGCGGGCTCAAGAACATCAACCCCATCTATTATGAAGCGGCGCACCTCGACGGCGCAGGCCGGTTTCAGAGTTTCTTGAAAATTACGCTGCCGATGCTGACGCCAATGGTGTTTTTTGTGCTCGTCATCAGCCTGATCAACTCGTTTATGCTCTTCCCGCAGGTGATGATTATGACAAATGCGGGACCTGCGGGCGCTACGCAGGTAATTGTGGAACGCATCTACAAATATGGCTTTAGTTATTATAAAATGGGGTATGCATCCGCGCTGTCGTGGCTGCTGTTTCTGATTGTGTTCCTGTTTACGTATCTACAGCAGAAACTCCAGAAAAAGTGGGTGAACTACGATGCGTAACAGAATGCGAAGCAGTCAAGCCATCTCAAACCTCTGGTTTTACCTGTTTGCCGGCGGAATCGGTTTCTTGATCGTCATTCCGCTTTATTGGATGATCGTTACTGCATTAAAGACCCAGACCGCGATCTTTACCTACCCGATCGAGTGGTTTCCAAAGGAACTTACGCTGCAAAACTTCTTTGACCTGTTCGCGCGGTTTCCGTTTGGAAAGGTTCTGCTCAACAGCACAATCGTTTCGGTGTCCTACTCGGCGATCTCCATCGCGACCTGCTGCATGGCGGCGTTCGCGTTTGCGAAGATTCCGTTTCGCGGCAGCGAGGCGCTGCTGAAAGTATATTTGGCAACGCTCATGATTCCGTTTCAGAGCACCCTCATTCCGCTGTTCATGCTCTTTAACAGCGCGGGGCTGAGCAACACCTACGGCAGCGTGATCATACCCTCGCTGTTTCGGGTGTTCGGCATCTTTTTGCTGGTGCAGCACATGCGCACGATTCCGGACGACTATATCGACGCGGCGCGCATCGATGGGGCATCGTATTTCACGATCCTCTGGAAGGTGATTTTGCCGCTGTCGATGCCGGTGATCGCGGGCTATGCGGTGATTACGTTTATGGACGCTTGGAACGATTATCTCTGGCCGCTGGTGATGCTCACCAAGCCCGATATGATGACGGTTCCCGTCGCGCTCGGCATGGTGAATGGGCAGTTTGAGCGAAACTTTGGCGTGCAGATGGCGGGGAGTCTGATCTCGATTGTGCCGGTGGTGCTGATCTATCTGGCGGCGCAGAGCAAGATGAAGGACGGCCTCACATTGGGCGGAATCAAGGGATAGCCCAATCAAATATGAATAAATGCTTGCAGACAGGCAAGGCGAATGTACCACACGCGGTGCGCGCATGAAAGGAACCTGACTTGAGTAAGAGAATCACGATTAAGGATGTTGCGGAGGACACCGGCCTTTCCATCGCGGCGGTCTCTTATGTGCTCAACGGCAAGGAGGGCGTCCGCCCGGAGACGCGCGAGCTCGTGCTCAGCGCGGTGGAGCGCTTAGGCTACGTGCCGAACTATACCGCGCGGGGTTTAGCCAGCCATCGCTCCCGCCTGATCGGCGTCTGCAGCCCCCAAACGGAACCCGGCAGCAAGCTGATGTTTGACAATCCGTTTTACAGCAAGCTTTTTAGCAGCATCGAATACGAATGCCGGCAGGAAGGCTATCATGTGATCGTCTCCGGCACGGACGCGGACGAGAGCTTCCTCAAGCTCGCGCAGCAGAGAAGCCTCGACGGCATGATCATCGTAGGGTCCTATTCCAAGGAGTTTTACAGCGATCTCAAGAAGGCAAACATGCCCGTTGTGCTCGTGGATACCTATCAGAACACCGAAAGATTCCACGAGGTACGTATTGACGACCGCAAAGGCGGATATATGGCGACCCAATACCTGATCGAACTGGGACACCGCAACATCGCGTTTATCTCCGGTACATTGCGGGAGCAAGGCGTCACGCAGCTGCGATTTGAAGGATACCGGCGCGCGCTTGAGGAGAGCAGCATTTCCTATCGCAAGGAACTGGTGTTTCCGGGTGTGGTCAGTTTTCAGAGCGGCATGGAGAGCGCACAGCGCGTGCTCAGCCAGAAGAACGATGTCACCGCCATGTTCTGCACGGCGGATATCCTCGCCATTGGCGCGCTGAAAAAGGCGCTGGAGATGGGACGGAGGATTCCGGACGATCTTTCGATCATGGGCTTTGATAACCTGAATATCTCGGAATATACGTCTCCTTCCATCACCACGGTGGGGCAGGACATAGAGATGAAAGGCAAGCTCGCGGTGGAGATCATTCTCGACGACATCAATAATCTCGAAAAGGAACCCCGCTGCATCGTGTTGCCGCTGGAGATCGTGGAGCGGCAGTCCACACGCAGTATTTGACCAAAAGAGGCGATTTAGCCGCGACTATCAAAAATGATAACTGTGAATGCCCCCTTCACGGGGGCGTTTTGAAAGGCAGATATGACCCGCATACACAATGCAAACAACAAAAGAATCCGATCTCTCCGCGAGACGAGCGAGGGCGGGCGCAGCGTGCTCGTCTATAACTGCGATGCTACGATTGCCTATGGCATGGGCGAGCGCTTCGACGGCGTGGACCGAATGGGCAAAACGACGGAGACGACCATCATCGAGAAATTTACGCATCAGGGCGAAAACACCTACTTTCCGCTCCCGTTCTTCTTTTGCAACGACGGGCACGGCGTGTTTGTGCAAAGCGACGCCGCGGCGATCTTTACGCTCACGGCGGGACATGTGGTGATCACGCTGCCGGAAGGCGAGAGCGACGTGTTTTTCCTCTACGGCACGCCGCGCGAGATCGTTTCTGAGTTTGCCCACATGACCGGCGAGCCTGTGCTCCCGCCCGACTGGGCGTTTGGCCCGTGGGTCTCTGCCAACCGCTGGAAGAGCCAGCGCGAGGTTGAGGAGCAGCTCGACAAGATCGAACAAACGGGCTATCCCGCGACCTCGCTCGTCATCGAAGCGTGGAGCGACGAGGCGACGTTCTATCTCTGGAACGGCGCGCAGTATGAGTTGAAGGATGGCGGGGAAGCGTTCTCCGCCGCTGACCTGCGCTTTGGCGAGCCGTGGCCCGATCCGCAACGGATGATCGAGCGTATGCACCGCATGGGCATTAAGCTCGTGCTCTGGCAGATTCCCGCGCTCAAGCAGCTCGAAGTAGGCGAAGTCTGCCCGCAGCACGACCGTGACGACGCCTACGCGCTGGAGCAAGGCTTCGTGGTACTCAATGCCGACGGATCGCCCTATCGCATCCCGCGGCAGTGGTTCATCGGCGCGCATGTGCCGGACTTTACCGTGCCGGAGTTGTGTTCTTGGTGGATGGAGAAACGCAGATACTTATTAGAGATGGGCGTGGACGGCTTTAAGACCGACGGCGGCGAGTTCATGCACGACCTCTCCGTGCGCTTTCACAACGGCCAGAGCGGCGTGACCATGCGCAATCGCTATGTTGCGGACTATGAAACGGCATATACCCGCGCGATCGGGAAAGACCGCACGCTGTTCTCCCGCGCGGGATACCTCGGCTCGCAGACAACGCCGATTCACTGGGCGGGTGATCAGGCATCGTCTTTTGAAGAGATGCGCGCAGTGTTGGGCGCCGGGCTTTCGCTGGGGCTGAGCGGTGTGCCGTTCTGGAGCTTTGATATCGGCGGGTTCGCGGGGCCGTTGCCCTCTGCCGAGCTCTATTTGCGCTCTACCGCGATGGCGGCGTTCGTGCCCGTGATGCAATGGCACAGCGAGCCGCTTGGCGGACAGTTCGGCGGGGTTGATACAGGTTTGTTCAACGACAGAAGTCCGTGGAACATCGCCCTGCACGCAAACGACGAGAGCGTGGAGCGCGTTGCGCGCTTCTACGCACGCTTACGGATGAATCTGCTGCCGGAGCTGCTGCGGCAGGCGCGGATTTCGGTCTCAACTCGCTTGCCGATGATGCGGCATCTTGTGCTGGACTACCCTGACGATGCGCAGGCGCAGGCGTGCCATGACGAGTTTATGCTGGGCGACCTGCTGATCGCTCCCATACTATACGAGGGCGCGACAGGACGCGACGTATACCTGCCGCAAGGGCTGTGGTACAGCTTCCTTACGCGCGAAACGCTTTTGGGCGGACAGACGGTCTTTGCCGCGGCAGGACGCGACGAAATCCCCGTGTTTCTGCGTACGCCCGGTGTGGTGGTGCTCAATCTGCCGGAATCGCTGCTACTCGGCGGCGACGTCGGCAATCGTGTGGAAACGCTCAACAAACCCGTAATCACCATCTCCGGCAAAGCAAGCTTGGATTATTCCGACGCGTTCGGCAACCGCGCAATCTTGCGCGACGGCGAGATCCTGCAGGCAAATTTGCGCGTGCTGGATGTCTCCGCGCTGCAGTTACCGGAGATGTAACGCATGCAAACGGGGTTACGTGAGCGGTCACTGCACCGCATGGACGATATCGCTGCATTCTACGCGAACCAGTGCGGCGTGCTCGCCGTGGCGGCGTTCGGCTCCAACGCTGAGCGGGCGCGGTTTGACGAGAGCTCCGACTTGGATTTTCTGGTGTTCTCCGAACCGGACGCGAAAGCGCGGCTGCTCGCGGAGGTTGATGCTCTCGCGCAACTTGGCGAGATCGACGCGCTGCGGGTCGTCTATGGCGACGCTGTGCAGCTTTTATTCGCGGACGGGGTATTGTGCGATTTTGGCATCGTCACGCCCGATCAGCTAAGCACGTTTCCGCACGGGGCGGGCAGATTCCTCTGGCAGCGGGACGGTTGGGATGCTATCGACCTCTCCGCAAGCGAACCCGCACGAAAAAGTGCGCGGGAGTTGCAGGAGGACGCGCTGTTTCATCTTTATGTTGGATTGCTGCGCTTGCAGCGCGGGGAAGCGGCGGCGGCGTTTGAGGAGATTCAGGGTAAAGCAGCAGGGTGCGTGCTTTCGCTTTTACAGCAAGATCACGCGGACGTATTCTCGCCGTTCCGCCGTGCGGAGCAAAGGGTTTCGCAGGATGCATTGGAACGGCTGTTGCCCGGATACGGTCGCTCCCGCGAAGCGGCAGAAGCGATTTTCATGT
>DNFZ01000165.1 GCA_003486785.1 Clostridiales bacterium
TCCTGTGCTCATCCAGTATCTCTCTGATATATTTCGCCGGCTCTGCAGTGACCACCTCTCTGCATACCGGCTGCTCCTCGATCCCCAGTTCGTCACTCCTCGGACCCTCGATCCGCACACACCCGTCGGTGCAGGTGATCTTCATCTTCGGCTCAAACCCGAGAAACGAATACCTGCCCCACTTTTCGCTATCCAGAACAGATTCCAGCAAAAAACAATGCCCTGAAACACTTTTCAGTATTTTCAGCACCTCGATCGGCGTCCTGATGTCCGCCATGATCTCCATGCTCACAGGTGCGATCTTGTACCCGCCGCCGCCCTCNNTTTTTCGGGGAATAAAAAAATCCCCGGCAGAAATAAACTCTGCCAAGGACGAATAACCAAACTATCCGCGGTGCCACCTTGATTCACAGCCAATAAACTGTGCGCTTGTCGGGATACGATCATACCCCCGGCATATAACGCCTGCCACGCGTTGCAGAATACTCGGCTTTTCTGATTCCGGATCCTGATCCTCTTCCTTTACTGACTCGGATCCTTTCACTTGCCTTTGACTGCACCCTCAGCGGTCCATTTGATGATCAGACATCCGCCTGACTCTCAACATCGCAGGCTCTCTGTAGGAGCATCATCACCGTTATCTCCGCGTCAACGGTTTATTTTATATATAATATACGCAGCTCGTTCATTGTTGTCAAGCGTTTCCGCAACATCACTACAGAAGCTTCCTGATCTGCGCAAAAATGTTCGCGTTATAATTTGGTTTTTCAAGTAATGAGCGAAGCTTTTTTTGAATAATTGGCACGCCAATAACCGCAATTTTCGCTTCTATGTCTTCTGGTGATATGTAGTCAAGACGCTTTTGAACTCGACTGGTATATTCTTCATTATAAAGCCTTCATATTTCTCGATTTTGTAGTTCGTTGCTATTTCATCCAACGATCATATTAGTAACAAGATAACATTCTCCTCATCGAAAATATACGCGCGCTTCAAAAGGTTGAAGCTCTGTTTGATTCTCAGAGTAAATATTCGACAAAATGCACTCTCCCAGTTTCACTTGAGGTAAGGACATCTCCTCCCCAATCATATTGCACACGATCGTGAATGTTTCGCCGTCCAATTCTCGCGCATAGGCAAAAAGCTGCTTGTGCTCCGTCCAGAGCGGGCGATAGCTACCGTATTGCAGCGTTTTGCTGCCGTTTCGCAGTTGGATCAGTTTACGGTAGAAGTGCAGCACAGAGTCCGCATCGTCTTCTTCGGTTGCCGCGTTGGTCGAAACGTAGTTCGGGTTGACCATGATCCACGGTTCACCCGTGGTGAAGCCTGCGTTCTTTTTCGCATTCCACTGCATCGGCGTGCGCGCGTGGTCGCGTCCTTTGTGCAGGATTCCCTTCCAGATTGCGTCCTGTCGGCCTGTCGCGCGCGTTTCATTGAGCGCGTTGATGCCCTCGATGTCGCGAATCGCGATCTCATCAGGAAACGGTGTGTTCGTCATGCCGAGTTCCTCGCCCTGATAGACAAACGGCGTGCCGCGCAGAAGATGCATCGCCACCGCGAGCATCTTTGCCGAGCGAACACGCCGCTCTTCCGAGTCGTTGCAACCAAACCGCGACACCGCACGCGCCTGATCGTGATTCGACCAGAACAGACTGCCCCAGCCGTGTTCGGTCGCGATTTGCCAGCGGTTCACGATCTGCTTGAACCGCGCGAGCGTCCACGGCACGGGGTCATACTTCCCGTTCGGGCCGTCGTCGATCTCCATCAGGTCAAACGGGAATATCATATCGAAGATGCCCGTCTCTTCGTCCAGCATCCGCGCGCCCTCCTCCGGCGATGTAAACGGCGCTTCCCCGAGGCAGAGGCAATCGCGCCCGGCATAGCAGTTTTCACGCAGTTCGCGCAGATAGTCGTAAAATTTCGGCCTGTTGGCGAAGTGCTCAAACGCGAGCGCATAGCCTGCGGCGTTCGGCGCGCCGCTTCCATCCGGTAATCCTTCATCCTTTGCGATGCAGTTGATCACGTCCATGCGAAAGCCGTCCACGCCGCGGTCGAACCAGCGATTGACCATTGCGAAGACTTCCCCGCGTAAGACAGGGTTTTCCCAGTTCAAGTCGGGTTGTTTTTCCGAGAAAAGATGGAGATAATACTGCCCCGTCGCCTCGTCCAGCTTCCACGCGGAAGGAGAGAAGAACGATGCCCAGTTGTTCGGCGTTCCGCCGTCTGTTCCGTCGCGCCAGATATAGTAGTTCCGATACGGGTTGTCCTTCGCCTTACGGGATTCCGTGAACCACGCGTGCTCGTCGGAGCTGTGGTTCACCACGAGATCCATCACGAGCTTGATGTCCCGCGCGTGAAGCCCTTCTAGCAGCGCGTCGAAATCCGCCATCGTGCCGAACTCCGCCATGATGCTCTCATAGTCGCGGATGTCGTACCCATTGTCGTCGTTGGGCGAATCATACACCGGGCAGAGCCAGAGAGCGCCGATGCCGAGCGACTGGAGATAGTCGAGCCTTTCGATGATGCCGCGAAGATCGCCGATACCATCTCCGTTTGAATCCAGAAAACTACGTGGGTAGATTTGATAAAACACCCGTTCTTTCCACCATGCCTGCTTCATTGCCGATCCTCCGTTTCCAAATAGAGGATAGCAAAGCGCTCCAAAACGGGCAAGCATACCGTCAAAAAATCTCCGTTTGCGCCCTGTTCGCGTGTCACCGCGGCCGGCTCTGCCGCTCCGTGGTTGCGATCCGGCGACGCAGTCCACGCCTTCACGGACGATGAAAACGCCTGCACCCAAATCATGATATCAGAAATCGGATTGTGAGTGTTTCTGCCCACGTTCCAGAGCGAGGAGTCGTCTCCCGCCAAGTTAATCAACGTGATCAGCTTGCGGTTGCCCTGTTCGCGCAGAACAAGCCAGAGCTTGCCGCCCTCCCCGGTCACGGAATACGGAACGTTGCATATGTACTCCTCATTGTCCCAGCCGCAGTGTGTCATGCTCACATCGAGCAGAGAATCGTCAAAGAGCAGCTCTTCATAGCGCACAAAGAAGTCGTCATACGCCCGAAGCTGCAGCTCCTGCTCGGCCGTCAGCCGTGCATAGTCGGCATAGTACCCCTGCGTGAGCGCCGCGTTCTCCTCGCCAAACCAGAGCTGCGTTGCGCCGTGCGCGGCAATCGTGCTCATAAGCACGAGCTGCGCGTTGAGCGCGCGCTTCGGCGTATCGAGCCGGAAAGGCGCCGGATATGCCGCGAGCACCACCGGTTTGTGCGCTTGTTTCGCGGTCATGATGAGCTGGCGCAGATGCTCGTACCGCTCAAACGGCGGCCAGACCTCGATATAGACCGCATCGACAGATGCATGCATCGTCCGCTGCACCGGCCAGCCGCCGACGTTGTTGAACACGAGCGTCGCCTCGGGCAGCGCTTTTCTCGTCCGGTCGATCAACGGCGCAAAATCGTCTTCCAGATGGATGATATTGCCCGCCGTGTCCAGTGCTGTCTTGGGGAACCCGTAGGTATCCATGTGGATGCCGTCAAACCCCGCGTCAACCGCCGCGCAGTATTGCGCAATGATGTGTTCCCGCCATCCGCTCTGAAGATTCATGATCGCGAATACGTCGATGAAACGAATCGGCTCGTTTGCGCGGGCAAACAACCGCCATTCGGGATGCTGAACCGCAAACGCTTCGCTTGCAGCGTAGACCGCGCCGTAACCGACCGCACGCATTCCGCGCTTGTGGCAGGCGGCGATTTTCCGCCGGACGACTTCCAGCGAGTTCGCCTTGCCCATCATGTCCGTGTAGTCGTCAAACTCCGCCACAAGCGTATCGTGCCGAAAGGACCAATCGTAGAACTGCACGGCGTTGACGTGGTGCTTCGCCATGGCGAGCACGTCCGCCTCGCTCGCTTCCGCGCGCGAAAAATCCGACAGAAAACCGTAGCGAAACACGCGCGTGTCTTCCTGAATATCCACGGCGCAAGAAGCGGCCTCTCCTTTGTCCGTTTCGCACAGCACCCCGAGCCCGCAGAACGTCGCGTCTGTTTGCGGCAGCTGCACGCGCGTGCGCTCGCCTGTCCGCGGGATGTTGAACACGCGGATGCACGCGTCCATCCGAAAAACGGAGATGCGGAAATGTTCCGTAACCCCGTTGCATTGAATAGTAAGAAGAATCTCTTCACCGGGCAGATATCGCCCTTTTTCCGGGTAGATTTCCATGATTGAACCTCATTATATGATACTCGAATACTATCCCTTCAGTGCGCCGTCTGACAAACCTTTGATGAACTGTTTCTGGAACACGAGGAATATGATCACGACAGGGATGATCGCGATTACGGCCGTCGCCGCCATCAGGTGCCATTTTGCGCCCGCAAATTGCTGAAAGAACACCGAAAGTGCCTGCGGAATGTTTTGCTTGTCGCGGCTCTGCAGGAAGAACACCGC
>DNFZ01000011.1 GCA_003486785.1 Clostridiales bacterium
CGGGTGCGGAAGATGAAGTTGCCGGGCGTGATCTCGTTGCGGAACGACTTGCCGATCTGCGCGATGCCGAAGGGCAGCTTGCGACGCGTGGTGGTGAGCACGCTTTTGAAGTTGACGAAGATGCCCTGCGCGGTTTCCGGCCTGAGATACAGCTCCGAGGCGGTGTCTTCGGTGACTCCCTGAAAGGTTTTAAACATCAGGTTAAACTTACGGATACCGGTGAATTCCGTCTTGCCGCACTCCGGGCAGACGATGCCCTTCTCTTTGATGAAATCCTCCATCTGCGCGTTCGTCCAGCCATCCGGGCGCACGTCCGTCAGATTTTGCTCGGCAATATAGTCTTCGATGAGCTTGTCCGCCCGAAAGCGCGCGCGGCAGCTCTTGCAGTCCATCAGCGGGTCGGAAAAGCCGCCTACGTGGCCGCTGGCGACCCAGGTTTCGGGGTTCATGAGAATCGCCGCGTCCATGCCGACGTTGTAGGGCGACTCCTGCACAAATTTTCTCCACCAGGCGCGCTTGATGTTATTCTTAAACTCCACGCCGAGCGGGCCATAATCCCAGCTGTTGGCGAGGCCTCCGTAGATCTCGCTGCCGGGGTAGACAAAACCGCGCCCTTTGCAGAGCGAGACGATCTGATCCATCGTGTACCAGGAAGGTTTCTCCGATTGCGCTGCCATGTTATTCTTTGCTCCTTATTCGTCAGTCAACGCATATTATCGCAGGAATATGGCTGATTTGTCAAGGCGCGCGGGCCTATGCAATCGCACCATTGCGGCAAAACAAAGTCGTGCAAAGCAGGATTTTTTTCGTGCAGGTCGAAACTATTATTATACGGATGATGGCAGTATCAAACATCGTTTTTTTCATCATCGGTGATGATAAAACTCGAATTGTGACAAAGTCATCGAACAAAACGATAGCGTTGTGGTAAAATAATAAAACAACAGCAAGGAGGATGGTTTCATGAATACTTATCGCTTGAAGATTGACGGCATGGGTTGCACGCACTGTGTGAGCAAGGTGACGAGAATTCTTAAGGAGTCCGGCTTTGAAGTCATCGCCGTAGATATGGGCGAGGCGAAGATCAAGTCTGACATGAACCCCTCTGTGCTACTCAAATCAGCCGGTGTGGTTTTAGAAGACGAGGGCTACATGCTCACCACTGTTTTGGCGGACTGATTCGTTCGCTTGAAAGAAACGAGGCAGGAGACAAGCATGGGTAACCTGCATACCGGCCATGTCGTTGTTGGCATGTCCGGCGGCGTCGACAGCGCCGTTGCCGCGCTGCTGCTCAAGCGGCAGGGGCACGACGTTGTCGGCGTATTCATGAAAAACTGGGAAGAAGAGGACGACGAGACGGGCGTCTGCACCGCGGCAAGCGATTTTGAGGATGTCAAAAGCGTATGCGCCGTCATCGGCATTCCCTATTATACGGTCAACTTTGCGCGGGAGTATCGCGACCGCGTATTTTCCTATTTTTTGGAGGAGTATGCGCGCGGCAGAACGCCGAACCCAGACGTGCTCTGCAACTGCGAAATCAAGTTTCGCGCGTTTCTCGACTTTGCCGTGTCTACGGGGGCGGAAACGCTCGCAACCGGGCACTATGCGCGGCTGGACAAATCGGACGGCGTGAAGCTGCTCCGCGCGCGGGATCTGAGCAAAGATCAGACGTATTTTCTCGCGGGCTTGACACAGGATCAACTCAAGAACGCGATGTTCCCCATCGGCGAACTGCAAAAGAGCGAGGTACGCAAGCTCGCGCAGGAGTCGGGCCTCAGCAACGCCGCGAAAAAGGATTCGACGGGCATCTGCTTCATCGGCGAGCGAAACTTCAAGCAATTTCTGATGCAGTATCTGCCTGCGCAGCCGGGGGACATGGTGGACGAGACCGGGCGTGTGATCGCAAAGCACGACGGACTGATGTATTACACTTTGGGTCAGCGCAAGGGCCTCGGCATCGGCGGGCGCAGCGACGGCAGCGGGGAGAGCTGGTTTGTCATCGGCAAAGACCTTGGACGCAACCTGCTCATCGTGCAGCAGGGCGAGCAAGACGAGTTGTTTTCCCTCTCGCTTCACGCGGAGAGCATCAACTGGATCGCGGGAAAGCCCCCGGCGGATCAATTCGCCTGCACGGCGAAGTTTCGCTATCGCCAGCCGGATCAGGCGGTGCGGGTCAGGGCGGAAGGCGCGGGCGCGCATGTCGTGTTTGACGCTCCGCAGCGCGCAGTGACGCCGGGTCAGTGGGTCGTGTTCTATCAAGGGGAAGAGTGCCTAGGCGGCGGACCGATCGATCGTGTGGAGCCGAAAAAGCCGATTCGTATCTAAAACCAGCCAAATTCGTTCAAGACGCCGGACATCCGGCGTTTTTTGCGCGGGAGAGCACATCGGTTTTGCATAAAGTACACAATATGCGATGGTAGACGGTTTGCATTTTGCCGGTTTGTTTTTTATAATAGGTATATATGCAATATTCAGGCCAGAGGATTCACCCGCGTGAGCGGCTGGATTGCGCAATCGAACTTCTCTCCGGCGTGCGCGTGGTCGCGGACGTGGGTTGTGACCACGGGCGGCTGAGTTGCGCGCTGGTTCAGCGCAAAGTGGCTGAGCGCTGCATCGCCATCGACATCAGCGAGCCTTCGCTCAAGAAAGCCGAGCGGCTGATTTGTCGGATCGGCTTACAGGATCGCATTGAGACGCGCCTTGGCGACGGGCTTTCTCCGCTCGCTGCAGGCGAAGCGGACGCATTGGCGATCCTCGGCATGGGCGGCACACTCATGACGGAGATACTCGACGTACAACCGCCGTTGAAAGGCGCAGTAAAATGCGTATTACAGCCCATGCGCGGCGCGGAAGGTATTCGCAGATGGCTGTTTGAGCGCAACTATCCCGTGCTGGGTGATCGCGTCGTGCTGGACGCAGGGCGATATTATCAGGTGTTTTCGGTGGGGCAGCCGCAGAGAGAGTCGCAATCGCTGCCGCTTGGCTGGCCTGCGGATTGCTTCCTGCTTGGGTACACGGCGTTTCAAGAGAGAGAACCGCTGATGAAACCGCTGGCGGAGCGGATGCTCGCCACCACGCGGCGAAAGCTGAAAACGCAGCGGGCAGACGCGCTTTTGCAGCAGGCGGCTCAGCTGGAACAGATACTAGCAAATTGGGAGAATGAACCATGAAGATACAGGAGTTTATCGCAATCATGGAGCGGATCGCGCCAAAGGAGCTCGCGCTGGAGTTTGACAATCCCGGCCTTTTGGTCGAGCCGGATCACAACCAGATTACCCGCGTGCTCGTTGCGATGGACTGCACCAGGTCGGTTGCGCAGGAGGCGGCGGAGTGGGGCGCGGATCTCGTAGTCACGCACCATCCGTTGTTTTTTCACCCGGTCAACAGGCTGGCGTACAGCGACCCCGCGACGGCGGCGGCTTGCGTGCTGCTGCGCCACGGCATCGGCCTGTTTGCCGCGCATACCAATCTGGACGCGGCGCACGGCGGCGTGAACGACACGCTCTGCGCGCTCTTTGGCATCCGCGATGCAATTCCGTTTGACGAGGGTGTTGGAAGAGTGGGCGTGCTCAACGAGCCGGAGACGCTGCAATCGCTTGTCAGGCGCGCGGAGACGATCCTGCACGCGCAGGTACGCTTCTCGGGAGACCCAGAAAGAGCGATCTCTCGCGTCGCGGTCATGGGCGGCAGCGGGGGAAGCGCCGTCGCGCAGGCAGCGGCGCAGGGTGCGGATGTGCTGCTCACAGGCGAGCTCAAGCATTCCGATGCGCTGGACGCGCAGACGCTGGGGTTGAGCCTTGTCGTCGCGGGACACTATGAAACGGAAGCGGTTGTGCTGAAACCGTTGATGAAACGTTTACAGAACGATTGTTTTGGTGTACAATATCAGTTATCGCGTGCGGACGGGAGTCCGTTTGTGCGCCTTTGAGGAGGGAAATGCCGTGAGAAAGATGCAAGCGTTATGGGACTATCAGGAAGCTGAAGTCGCGAAGAACGCCGTAGAGGCGGAGATCCGCAACACCCCCGCGAGACTTCAGCTCAATAAACTGCATAAGCAGCTCAAGAGCCAGCAGGCGGTCATTGCAAAGCTCGCCGAAGACATAGAAGCATATGAAAAGCAAATGATCGTTTTGACGGAAAGAGCCGAAAAACTAGAAGAACGTTTGCAGATGGAGAGTGCTGAGCTCGCCACCATCAAGCAGGATGATGAGAGCACCGCAGAGGAGATGACCGAGCTCAAGGGCGATATCGAGCGGCTCAACCGTGAGGTGTCGCAAGGCGTTCGCGAAGCGAAAACACTGCTGGGTGAAATCGAAAAGGCTTCTGAAGAATATCAAACCACCGCGCGTGCGGCGAGCAAGGGGAAGAAGGAGTATGACGCGCTCCGCGCGAAGTGCGAAGAAGAGCGGGTTGCGCGACAAGACGAGCTGGATCGTCACGATCAGAAACTCGCCACGCTAAGCAAGACCGTCGATCCTGCCCTGCTGGAGCGATACAATCAGGTCAAGCAGCACCACGCGGTGCCGATTGCGAAGATCGTCAACAGCAAGTGCGGCGGGTGCAATATGTCGCTGCCGATGGTGATGCTCAAAAAGATCGCAACCACCGACGGCATTGTCGAGTGTGAAAACTGCGGAAGGATACTTTATAACAACGAGTAAGCCTGACGAAAGAAAAACGGGATTGAAACAAGACAAAGCAAGCTAATCTTTGACAATAGAATATGAAATTGAGTAAGAAAGGCGACCGCGCCCGCTATTGCGGGTGAGGAAAGTCCGAGCACCACAGGGCAGAGTGCCGGGTAACACCCGGCGGAGGCGACTCCAGGGAAAGTGCAACAGAAATAAACCGCCCGGAAACGGGTAAGGATGGAAAGGCGAGGTAAGAGC
>DNFZ01000169.1 GCA_003486785.1 Clostridiales bacterium
CCTCGTATTCCTCCGGGGTGTTGCCGTTATCCATTGGTTGGGTCCTTCTTTCTGCGAATGCAAATCGGGCAGTGCCATTCACCCCGAAAGACTTTCCATCCCTCGTCGCGCGCCATTCTGGTAGCGTTCTTAACGCCAAAGGCTCCCGTTGCTGTCTCGCGGCATTTGAGATGTCCACTGCCATAAATATCCGCCGTGCCCATTCCGGCGCATCGCGCTTCGCACCAAAGGGTCGCCATCATCCCCTCCCCAGCTTTGCGAGAACGGACTGAACCGCCGTCAGATGCTGCATTTCCGCGTTGGGCTCCGGGACGCCGTAGTCGCCATCCACAACGTCGGAACGCTGATCGAAGTAGGTTTCGATACGATCCAGAAGCTCGTGTGTGTCGGCTATGAATGCGGCGGGATCGGAGATGCCAGCAAGGGCGTTGACGCAATCGCGAGCGCGCTCCGCCATATCGGAGCCGAGAACGCCATCAGCATCGGAGAAGCATCCAATCCAGCGACCGTGGCGATTTGTAAGATCAAAGCCTGTGGTTTTGCGAACAGCCCACGGCTCGCCAAAATATTCCTCACCCATCCTCTATTCCTCCTTGCGCGGATCGACGCGCTTAGGAACGGCACAGCCGTACGCGTTGACGAACCAGCGGAACTGCTCTGACAGGGCTTCAGTCTCTTCCTTCGTGATACCATCGGTTGTGCCGATAAAGTTCACGATAAAGCCCGCGCGCCCATCCATCTTGCTGAGAATCATCCCACCGCCGATAATGCGTGAGTATGGAACGAGAGTAGCCGCCAGCTTCACTACGTCACCTTCTGGTTTCGGCGGTGCTTGAAGGCTGTCTTGTGCGTGCTGAAAAAGCGTACGAAGCTCATGCATCGAAAGTTTGCGCCGCGCCCCGGCAAGCGTGTCATCGTCCCTAATGCGGTCCCAAAAGTCGCTCATGCTATCTCCTTCGCCCAAGCACGGGCATCGTCTTCGAGGTTGAATGCGGAAGCGTCCGGCGGCGCGAGACGCGATGCTGACTTGCTCACGTGGATCGTGCGGAGATACTGGCAATCGGTATATCCTGCGAGCAGGTCCTCGTAGGCGTCGGCCGCACTCGTGAAGTTCGTCTCGCTCACGATCCGCTTGCGCCTGTGGTCCCAGAATACATTGATCCAGTATTCGTCGGGCTCGCGTTCCGCGCGGAACTCCGCTTCGGAGCGGCCCTGGTTGTGCTCGTCCATCGTCTTGCCTCGCGTGCTTGAGCCAAGGCCGAATTGCTTGTCCATGAATGTGCGGAGGTAGTCGCTCATCTC
Organism: Clostridiales bacterium; assembly: GCA_003486785.1. Classification (GTDB taxonomy): domain Bacteria; phylum Bacillota; class Clostridia; order Christensenellales; family CAG-138; genus UBA7703. The sequence continues at coordinate 1,303 of DNFZ01000169.1, forward strand.
ACTTCTCCTTCCGGGCTGCGAGCATGGCGTCGGCAAACATGTAACGGATTTTCGCATTTGCTGTTGCCGCGAGACCAAGGCACGAAACAAAATCCTTTCCGTCTGGCTCATCAACGCCAACAAAATCAGCTAGCGATTGCATATCCGGGAACTCGATCCGAGAAGTATCTACGGACATGGCGAACTCATCCCGCAGCGTCTTTGTGTATTCGTCTATAGGCTTGTGGATGCCGATCTTTGCTTCATCCGACGGCGGAATGTCGAGAAGGCGGTAGCGGACGATGCCCGCACCGTTGTCAAACTTGCGGCGCCAATCGAACAGGCCACCAGAGCCAATGTGTGTACCGCCGCTTTCAAATTCCACTTCGATCCGCTCGAACGGCCCAACTGGACGCTCGCCGCCCATCCATTCGATCCACTCGCTCATGTGCGTTCCTTTCCTGTGAGGGCGGCGTCAGTTGCGCCAGCGACTTGCAATGCGTGGCGTATCCTTGCGACAATCTTTTGAACCGTGCCAGGCTTGAAACCCTCATCCGCGAGGGCGTCTTCGACGTAGGGCAGGGCATCGCATAGAGCATCAACGACAAGCGCATTGACCCGCGCCAGTTCTTCAATTTCCGTGTCGCGGTCCAGGGCGCGCTGTATCGGTGTGTGGTCAGTCATGGCCGTTTGCCTTTGCGAGGGCGGCTCGGGCAGCCGCGTGTATTGGGTGATTGTGATGTGACAAATGCAGGTTAAGCATGCTCTTAAGCGCCTCGTACATATCCGGCGCAGCCGCAATCAGACTGGCGTTGGCGTCGCGGTTGTGCCAATGAATTCTCCCGATCCATCCGTCTCCGGCTCGAATTGTTCCCTTGCCAGCGATGCGCCAAGGCCCCTTCGTAAACTCACTCATCCGCATATTCTCCCGTCGATAGCGGCCAGGTCGTGGCCGGAAATTGAAACAATCTCTGTACTGTCGAATGCGCCGGTTGCTTCGGCCCAACGCTGGATGCCCTCAGGCATGGCGGACTTGAAAGCCTCGCTGGCCCGCTTGTCACACTTGCCGCCGGATGAAACGCAGTGGAACGCAAACACGGTATCGGGCCGATAGCATACCTTGGTATTCCGCAGCCCGAGCGTGCAGGCCGATCCGCAAAAATCAGGTGCGACCCACATTTCGCCGAGCCGCTCCATTTCGTGATAGCGCATCGAATATTCGTAGACCGACCCGCCGCCGTCATAGGTTCCGCAACCGGCGAGTGTCATGGCTATGGCAATGGTGGCGAGGCGCATTAGCGGGTCTCCACTTCTGGCAGCGGCCAATCGTCCGGCTCGTTTTCAGAAAGCCGTTCGATAAGCCGGTCGAACTGCAAAGAATCTGCGGCGTCCCATGCTGCGGACCACTCTTCGGCGTCCAATGCTGCGGACCTTGCGGCATCCCATGTGGTGATCCACCCCGCGGAGCTTGAGACGGACACTGCGGCGGCATATGCGGAGTACCTTGCTGCGGACAACTCTGCGGCGTTCCTTGCGGCAATCCATGCAGCGTCGCTTGCGGCAGCCCTTGCTGCGTTGTCAATCTCGCCACGCGCGAATGCGCGCGCCGCAATGATCGCGTTTCGCGGCGCATCAGATGTTTCCGACTTCTCGTAAATATGGAGTACGTGGGCTGCGCAATCTGCCATCCATAGCCGCAGGCGGCGATGCACATCCGCATCGTAACGCGCTACTGATATGGCAACCCAAACGAGATCATCGATCGAGCAGCCTGCGGCGCGCGCTGTGGCAGCGTCGATCCGCTTGCCGTTCCATCCCCTCTCGCCGCCGAGCAGCGCGGACACGCGTCTCCATTCCTTGCTGCAAGGCTCAAGGGCCTTCACTTCGTCGTATGTCAGTGCGAGGCTCATCTTCGTTCTCTCCCTTTCGCTTTGCCCCGGCTGGGGCGGTTAGGGGCGGCAGATGTTGCGATACGCGGGCACGTTGAAAGTGGTGCCGTCTTCCAGCGTCCGCTGTTCGGGGTATTCCTCCGCCGAATAGAACGCGTCGGAGCCGTTCGGCAGAACGCCAGCAACCCCGCTTTTGATGTGCGCGATTGCGCGCGCATATGCGAAGGGGTCCGACTTATCCGCCGCCGCATAAGCCGCCGCTCCGGCGAGCATTCGTTTTGTTCGGGTATCCATCATCGTCTCTCCCAGTTGGGCCGGGGTGTCCGGCTATGGGGAGAAAGGTATTCAAGCAGCTTGAAGTTGGCAAGTGGAAAATTCAAGCCGCATGAATTTATTTCGCAGGCGTGAGCTTGCGATTAGGACGAAACCAAGGATTTCTGCGGTTTGGAAAGATTAAGACCCGTTGGCCTGCTGGCGTTGCTCGAACAGGGATCGCCCTTTTTGTCTGTTCAGCATTCAAGAGGCTTGACAACATTCAAGATGCGTGAATAAACTCGCGGCATGCTGAACACACCTGAAGAAGTCATCGACGCCCTGGGCGGAAATCAGCCGGTTGCCGAGCTTTTCGGCGTCGGGTCGAGTGCGGTCTCGAATTACAAAAAGACCGGCTTTCCTGCGTGGCTGCTCATTCGCCTTGCGAGTGAGTGCGCCGCGCGGGGCCTCTCTCTTAATCCTGCACTACTTGAGGCGCGTAAGCCGACGCGGCGCTCCCCTGCCGAGCAATCGGAGGCGGC
>DNFZ01000191.1 GCA_003486785.1 Clostridiales bacterium
GCAGCGTAATCTGAAAAAACGTCTGTCTTGGCGACGCGCCGTCGATCTCCGCCGCCTCGAAAAGCTCCGGATTGATGCCCAGCACGCCCGAGATCAGAATGATCGTGGTGTATCCATACCACTGCCAGAACTGGATAAACGCGACGACGATTTTCGCCGCCCACGGGCTGGTGGTAAAGTCAAACGGTTTTGATATCAGATTGAGCGACTGCAAAAGGTTGTTGACAGGGCCAATCGGGTAACCGAAGAGTGACGCATATAGAATCGCAACGGTTGCCGCTGTGATGATATTGGGCAGATAGAAAAGCACCTTGAACATACCCTGGCCGTGGATCTTCCGCCTGCGATTAGTAAACCAAGCCGTGAGCAGCAGCGCAAGCCCGATCTGCGGGATGAAGTTCATCACCCAAATGACGATCGTATTGACCAGCGAGGCGCGAAATGTCTTGTTGTTCAGAATACTGATGAAATTCTCAAACGGGTTCTCCAGAAAATTGAACGATGTCGCTACGACACCTTTAAAATCCGTAAATCCGATAACGGCGGTAAACACCGTTGGATACAGCATAAAAATGAGAAACACGATGACAAAGGGCAGACTGAATAGATAGCCGTACTTGGCGTAGCTAACGCCCTTTTGCTTGTGTTGCGTTTGGCTGCGAGGCATGACCGCTTCCCCCTATGGCGCAGATTTGGATTGAATAATGAGGTTGTGGACGGACGAAAGCGCTCCGTCCGCCCACATACATCATATACCTATTTTGGTTCGGTGAAAACAGTTGTCTCTTAGTTGGCTTCGATGCCCAGCGTGTCGACAACAGCCTGCTTGAACGCTTCGATTGCGCCTTCGCGCGTCACGTTGCCAGCAGTGTACTGACGGACCTGGTCACGCCAGAGGTTGTTGATGGTCTCGTCGTACTGGGTCAGGTTCTTGCCGTTTGCAAACTGGTTGGCCGGAACGAACACGTCAAACATGTTCTGGCCGCCGAGGAACGCGAGTTCGCCATTGGACTTGGCCATGACAACGCCGGAAGCAACGGTGTCTTTCGTGCCGCCTTCGCCGTTGAGCGTGCCGTTGGCCCACATATACTGCAGACCGTCTTCGCTGGTGTCAAGCGTGATCCACTCGATGAGCTTGGCAACCGCTTCCTTCTTCGCGGAGTCTTTGTTGGCCAGAACCCACGTGCCGCCCCAGAAGAAGCCGATCGGCGGTTCGCAAACTGCCCAATCGCCATAGGTGCCTTCGCCAGGCGCCGAGCCGCCGGAGTTGCCGGCCATGACGTAGTTGATCAGCCACGCGGGTCCGAAGTAGCCAAAGATCGGCTGCGCGCCAATGCCCTGGAAATCGGCAAACCAAGCGTCGTTCCAGTCACGGGTGTCGTTGTAATAGCCGCCCTCTTTGAGCTTCATGGACAGATCGAGGAACGCTTCACGAGCGGGATCGATATAGAGCTTGCCATCGACGATCCAGCCCTTTTCGGAGCTGTTCTCAACCGCATGCCAGGGATCACCGTCGCCGGAAACAATGCCGTAGCCCTTCGCCTTGAGTTCGGCGGCGGCTTCAAAGAACTTGTCCCATCCCGGGCCGATTTTGCTGGCAACGAACGCGGGATCATCAGTTCCCCAGGTGTCGATCGCCAGCGAACGGCGATAGATGAACGCGCTGCCGGTCGCCTGATAGCCAAGGCCGACGAGCGCGCCGTCGCTCGGACGGGTGCCGATGTCAACGGTGTACTGTGCGATGTCCGCGGCCGCTAATGCGCTTGCAACGTCGATCCCCAGATCGGCGTACGCGGCAGCATAGCTGCTCATGTCGCCCTGCGTGTACTTGAGCACGAATGCGGATTCGGCGCAGTACATATCCGGCGCGTCTTTGCCGCCGCCTGCCAGAGCCTGGTCAAGCGCGGGCTGATAGAGACCATCGGTGGTGGCGATGATGGTCGCATTGATGGTGTAGCCGAAATCCGGATGCATTTCGATATACTTCTCCAGCATCTTGGGGACCTCGTCCGTGAACGTCATGATGTTGATGACCTTGTCACCATCTGCTGCCGGAGCGGCGGCAGGGGCTTCCGCAGACCCGGTGGCGGGTGCGTCAGCAGCGGGTGCTACCGTTGCGGCGGGTGCGCAGGCGGCTAAACTAGCCAGTGCCAGCACGAGAGACAGAATGATCGCGAATGTCTTTTTCATTGCTTCCTGATACTCCTCCTTTAAAATTGCGTCACGGTGAACACAGCGGGAGTTATTCAATTTGGTAAAATAGAACCCTGAATTCGTCACGATGTGAACATGGAAGTGACACAATTATTATAGGTTGTGCTTAAGTTTAAGTCAAGATTGTTTTTGAAATTAATTTGCTTAAGCTTAATTTCGCAGCGTCTATATTGACTTCAAGCCGTGTATGGGGCAGAATAATGTAAAGAGGTAAGGAAGGAGCGAAACTAGGACGTATGATCTATCTCGACTATGCGGCAACTTCCCCCATAAATCCCGCTGTACTAGATGAAATGCATGCCGTTTCGCGCGATTTTTACGCAAACCCTTCCTCATTATATTGCATCGGCTATTCTGCAAAGAAAATCCTGCACGCGAGCCGTCTCGCACTGGCAGCCTCCATCCATGCCGAAAACGACGAAATCGTTTTCACTTCCGGCGGGACGGAGGGCAACAATCTCGCGCTTTTCGGCGTTTTGCGCGCAAGCCGGCAGAAAAGGCATTTCATCGTCGGCAGCACGGAGCATCACAGCGTTCTTTCCGCGGCGCGTGCGCTGGAGCGCGACGGGTTTTCTCTGACCTTGCTCCCCTGCGATCGCGCGGGCCTTTATTCGTCGGACGCGCTGCGCCGCGCGATCCGCCCGGATACCGCGCTGGTTAGCCTCCAGATTGCAAATAACGAGACCGGCGTGATGCAACCCATCGCGGAAATCGGCGCCATCACGCGCGAAAGGCGCATACCGCTGCATTGCGACTCGGTTGCAGCCTATTGCCATATCCCGATCGATGTGCGCGCGCTCAAGATCGATCTGCTTACGACATCCGCGCATAAGGCAGGCGGCCCGCGCGGCGTGGGGTTTCTATACATTCGCAACGAAATCCCTGTCGTTCCGCTGCTTTTTGGCGGCCAACAAGAGCGCGCGCTGCGCCCGGGCACAGAGAACCTGCCTTCCATTGCGGGCTTTGCAAAGGCCCTCTCCTGCGTTACGCCCCCTGCATGCAGCGATGTGCGCGATCGCTTACAAGCACAGCTCAGTCAGCTTTTTCCCGCCTGCCGCGTCAATGGCATCGAAGCGCCGCGTCTGCCGCATATCCTGAGCGTCACACTGCCCGGCATCTCTGCAGAGCGCCTCTTGTATCACCTATCCTCGTCTGGCATCTTTGCCTCTGCACGCTCAGCCTGCGCCGGCGGCGAGTGAAGCCCGTCGCATGTGCTCACCGCCATGGGTCTCTCCCCGGAAGAAGCGAGCGCAACGGTGCGCTTTTCTTCGGGGTTTGGAAATAAATTAAGTGATGCGGACACAACATCTAGCGCAATCGATTTCGTTATGCGCAATGGAAACTGTACTCCAGGTTCGCATGCTTAATTTTTACTTATTTTAAGCAGGAGGTCATCCATGTTCAACAGACAAGCCGCCCAGGAAAAAGCGCAAGCGCTCGTTTCGAAAATGACGCTGGAAGAAAAGATGTCGCAGCTGGTCTACGGTGCGCCGGCCATCGAACGGCTGGGCATTCCCGCCTACAACTGGTGGAACGAGGGTCTGCACGGCGTTGCCCGCGCGGGCGTGGCCACGAGCTTTCCGCAGGCGATCGCTTTAGCTGCGATGTTTGACCGCGCGGCGCTCATGGCGGTGAGCCGGGCGACCGCGCTGGAAGGCCGCGCGAAGTACAACGAGTTTGCAAAGCACGGCGATAGGGACATCTATAAGGGGCTGACGTTCTTTTCTCCAAATATCAACATCTTCCGCGATCCGCGCTGGGGCAGGGGGCATGAGACGCTCGGCGAAGACCCCTACCTCACGGCGGAACTCGGAAAGGCGTTTGTTCTCGGCATGCAGGGCGAAGGCGAGGTGATGATCGCGAGCGCCTGTGCCAAGCACTACGCCGTTCACAGCGGGCCGGAAGCGATCCGCCACCACTTCAACGCCATCGCGACGGAAAAGGACATGTGGGAGACCTATCTGCCCGCTTTTGAGGCGCTGGTGAAGGATGCGCAGGTGGAGAGCGTTATGGGCGCGTACAACCGTGTCAACGGCGAGCCCTGCTGCGGCAGCAAGACGCTGCTGGTCGACATCCTGCGCAGCAAGTGGGGCTTTGCGGGCTTCGTGGTGTCCGACTGCTGGGCGCTGATCGACTTTCACACCGGCCACGGCGTGACCGGCAGCCCGGAGGAGAGCGCGGCGCTCGCCATGCAAAACGGCTGCGACATCAACTGCGGCTCGGTCTATCTGCTGCTCAAGTCCGCCTTTGATCAGGGGTTTATCACCCAGGAGCAGGTCACGATCGCTGCGGAGCGCGCGTTTACCACGCGGTATCTGCTCGGTATCATGGGCGAGGGCAGCGAGTTTGACAAGATTCCCTACGAAATCGTGGAGTGTAAAGAGCATCTGCAGCTTGCCAAGGAGACCGCGCTGAAAAGCTGCGTACTGCTCAAAAACGATGGCATCCTGCCGCTCAAAAAAGACAAACTCAAGACCCTCGGCGTCATCGGTCCGAATGCGGACAGCCGCGTAGCGCTCACAGGCAACTATCATGGCACCTCGTCGCGCTATGTCACGATTCTTGAAGGCGTGCAGGATGAATGCGCGGACGATGTTCGCGTGCTCTTTGCCCCCGGGTGCGATCTCTTCCGTCGCAAGACCGAGGTGCTGGCGTTTGATCACGACCGCGTCGCGGAGGCCATCACCGTTGCCGAGCACAGCGACGCGGTGCTGCTCGTGCTCGGGCTGGATGAAACGCTCGAAGGCGAAGCACCGGACGACGGAAACAGCATGGAGGCCGGAGACAAGCCAGATCTGCTCCTGCCGGAAGTCCAGCGCGCGCTCATGGAGCGCATACTTGCCGTTGGCAAGCCCACCGTCGTGATCCTGCTTGCGGGCAGCTCCATCGACCTCTCCGTAGCCGACAAGCGGGCAAACGCCGTGTTCTGCGCCTGGTATCCGGGCGCGCGCGGCGGCAAGGCCGTCGCCGATCTACTCTTTGGCAAGCACTCTCCCTCCGG
>DNFZ01000168.1 GCA_003486785.1 Clostridiales bacterium
GTTCGAATCCCTGAGGGGGTACCAAAGCCCGTACGGAAGAGCCCGTGCGGGTTTTTTCTATGCAACGTTGTTGCCGCGGGAAACCTGCCGCAATCGATAAAATTGTTTCGGGCATGCAGCGCGCATTATTTAGATTTGGAATGACAAGCGCAAATACCCGCTTTTCCCCGCAAAGCCGTTTGACAGGCGACAAGAAAAAGTGTTATCCTCATCAAGGGAGAACGAAAAGCGTGCAGACGATCTTCTTTTCAAACACAGCAAGCCTCATCCGCGCGTTTGATCCGCCGCGGGGCGTTACCGCGCTGGTTGGCGGCGGCGGGAAGACGACGCTGATGCTGCGCCTCGCCCGTGCGCTTGCGCAAAGCGGCGCGCGTGTCATCGTCACCACAACGACGCATATCTTCCCGCCGGACGGCATCTGCCTGATAAACCCGGCCAGCGCGGAGGAAGCGCGCGAAGCACTCCTGCGAGAACAACTCGTTTGCTTTGCCAAGACAGCGGAACGCGGCAAGCTCAGCGCGCCGGATCTCCCGCTTGCGCAGATGGAGCCTTTGGCAGACTATATTTTAACCGAAGCGGACGGAGCAAGACGCCATCCGCTCAAAGCGCCCGCAGCGCATGAGCCGGTGATACCGCCGCAGACGCGTTTGGTAATCGCGGCTGCAGGACTCGACGGTGCGGGCCAGATGATTCGTGATGCGGCGTTTCGTCCCGCGCTTTATGCCGCGCTCTGCGGAAAGACGGAGGAGGATACGGTAACGCCTCGCGACATCGCGCTGGTGCTCGCCCATCCGCAAGGGCAGCGAAAGGGTTTGCCGGACGGCGCGCGATTTGCCATACTGCTCAACAAATGTGACGACGAAGCGCGCACGAAATCCGCGTTCGCGGTCGCAGTTGAACTGGAGCAATACGATATCGAACGCGTTGTCATCGCCGCATTGGGCGCATAAAGGAAACGCGCCTTTTCTACTAATGAGCAAATAATTCTCACGAACTGAGCAGATAACTCCCACGAATTGAGCAAATAATTCTTACGAACTGAGCAATTGCTCTCACAAACTGATTAAATAATTCTTACGAACTGAGCAAATAATTCTCACGCATCGCGTGAATCGTATGAGGGTTTTTCTATGATCATTTGGGTACGCGGCGCAGGAGACATCGCGACCGGTATCGCATTTCGGCTGCACAAAAGCGGCTTCTCGGTCGTGATGAGCGACTTGGCGCAGCCGACCTCGATCCGGCGGACGATCTGCTTCTCGGAAGCGATCATCAAAGGCGAAACAACGGTAGAAGACATCACCGCCCGGTTTGCCGCGGATGCGCCAGAAGCAGAGGCGGTCATCGCGCGCGGTGAAATCGCAGTGCTGGCCGATCCTGAGGGGAAAATCGCGCGCGCGCTGAAACCCGTCGCCGTGATAGACGCGATTCTTGCCAAGCGAAATCTGGGCACCAGGATGGACGACGCGGAAACCGTTGTCGGCATCGGCCCCGGATTTACGGCGGGCGTGGACTGCCACGCAGTGGTGGAGACCATGCGCGGACACACGCTCGGTCGGGTCTACTATGACGGAACAGCGCTACCGGACACGGGCATCCCCGGCAATATCGCGGGCTTTACGCTGGAGCGGCTGCTCCGCGCGCCGCGCGCGGGCGTGTTTCGCGGCGTAAAGCAAATCGGCGACGTGGTTGAGCCAAACGAGATTTGCGCGTATGTGGACGGGGAACCCGTCGTCTCGCGCATTCGCGGTGTATTGCGCGGGCTTCTGCCGGACGGTATCGCGGTATACGAAGGCATGAAGAGCGGGGATGTCGATCCGCGCTGTGAACGATCGCATTGCTTTACGGTGTCCGATAAAGCGCTGACAATCGGCGGAGGCGCACTGGAGGCTGTGCTACATAGATTGTCGCTGGGAGGGTACAAATGGAAACGGAAATAAAACTCACGAAGCTGAGTAGCTGTGCCGGCTGCGGCGCTAAGGTCGGCGCGGGAACGCTCTCCAAACTCCTGGGCGACATGCCGACGCATCACGACCCGAACCTGCTCGTCGGGTTCGACCGCTCGGACGATGCTTCCGTCTACCGCGTCAGCGAAACGCTAGCGCTTGTGCAGACGGTCGATTTTTTCCCGCNNCATCGTAGATGACCCGTTCACCTTCGGGCAGATTGCAGCAACCAATGCGCTCTCGGACGTTTACGCCATGGGCGGCGAACCGAAGCTCGCGCTCAACCTGCTCTGCATTCCGGAGACCATGCCGCAGAGCGCCGTTCAAGCCATCCTCGCGGGCGGTTACAGTAAGGCGTTTGAAGCGGGGGCGATCATCACGGGCGGACACAGCATTTTCGACGATGTGCCGAAATACGGGCTGTCTGTGACCGGGTTTGTGCACCCTGGTAAATTTTTTAAAAACCTCGGTGCGCGCGAGGGCGACGTGCTGTTTCTCACCAAGCCGCTCGGTGTAGGCATACTCACCACGGCGGAGAAAGCGGAGATACTCGAGCCTGGTGAAATCGATTGCGCGATTTCGCTTATGACCACGCTGAACAAAGGCGCGCGGGATTGCGCGGTGCGCTATCGCGTACACGCCTGCACAGATGTGACGGGATTTTCGCTGATGGGGCACATGCTCGAAATGATGCAGGGCTCGGACACATCCGCCCGTATCGAGACCGGGGCAATTGAGTTTTTACCGCGCGTGCTGGAGTTTGCCAACATGGGGCTTCTGCCCGCCGGTGTCTATCGAAACCGTGCGTTTGCCGAGCCGCATGTCGATGAGGGGAACCTGCCGCTCAAGGTGCGGGATGCGCTCTATGACCCGCAGACCTCCGGCGGGCTGCTCATCGCAGTCGATGCAGAGGATGCGGACGCGATGGAGCGGGATCTGCGGGCAAGTGTGCCCGGCGCCCAGCGCATCGGAACAGTCATCGCAAAATCGGACAAGTCAATCTATCTGGTTTGAATGTTTGCTTCAGTCAAAAGCCCGCCGTTGTTGGCGGGCTTTGCGCATCTTATTCTAATTACGTGAGAATTTCTTTTATCGCAAAAAGCGCCGCGTCGATCTCTTCTTCTGTGTTGCTGCTGTTGAACGAAAACCGAACTGTTCCCTGCGGAAATGTGCCGTAGGTTTTGTGTGCGTTGGGTGCGCAGTGCAACCCGCAGCGGGTGAGAATGCCAAATTCGTTCGCCAGACGGTCGGCAACCTCCGCGTTGTCGCGGCGCGCGGTGAAGTCTGCGGATACCAGCGCAACTTTGCGGGAGAGATCCCGTGTGCCGAGGATGCGAATGCCACCGATGGAATCTAGCCCCGACAGCAATCGAAGAAGCAGCGCTTCCTCCTTGCCGCGACGCTGAGATACGGTCTCCTGCTCCAGCTCGCACAGCGCGGCGTGCAGGCCATAGATGCCGGGGAGGTTTGGCGTGCCGCTCTCGAAGCGATCCGGCATATAGTCCGGCTGCAACTCAGTGTGCGAGTCGCTGCCCGTGCCGCCGGTGATGAGCGGGTCGAGCGCTTTTGCGCAGCCGGGCGAAAGCAGCATGGCGCCAATGCCGCTTGGCCCGCGCAAGCCCTTGTGCGAAGGGATGCAGAGCGCGTCGATGCTTGCGCTGCCAAGGTCGATGGACAGATGCCCGGCGGTCTGCGCCGCATCTACGGCGAGGAAGATGCCGTTTTCGCGGCAGAGCGCGCCAACATCTGCTACGGGCAAAACCGTGCCGCTGACATTTGACGCGTGTGTGAGTATCATCAGCCGCGTATTGGGGCGTATCATCCGCCGCGCGGACTCAAGATCGAGTTCGTCGTCACCGATGAGCGGAATGCGCTCGAAGCATATGCCGCGATCCAGCATCTGCATGAGCGGACGCATGACGCCGTTGTGCTCTAGCGGGCTGACCAGCGCGTGATCGCCTGGGCGGAGCAATCCCTTGATGACCATGTTAAGCGAGACGGTCTGCCCGGGGGTAAGGATTACATGCGTTGGGTCGAGCGATCCAAACAGCGTACACAGTTTTTCCCGTGTCTCGAGCATGTGAATAGCGGCCTCGGTTGCCGGGGCATAGGTAGAGCGATTCACGTTTGCACAAACGGCATCGATATAGCGATGCATCGCCTCGCCGACGCCACGGGCCTTTGGACAAGAGGTGGCGGCCTGATCCAAATAAATCTGTGTGATAGAAAAATTTTTCCGAATCATATTCGTTATCCTCACTTGCATATAACGCTGTGCTATGCTAAAGTATATCCGAACCAAGGCGGCGAAACAAGTCCGCAATCC
>DNFZ01000256.1 GCA_003486785.1 Clostridiales bacterium
TCGTCTTTCAGGTCGCGCATGAACCGACTGCCGCTGAAGCGCTCGGCAGCGCTTTTGATATGTGTCTCGACGGTCTTTATCTGTGTTTCCGATATGGCGGCGATCAAAAACGTTACGGCGTTAAAGAGAAACAGCGGAGCCAAGCCGATGGTCTTATAGCAGATGCCGGCGATGGGCACCATGATGGCGGTGCTCAGCGGATAGATCAGGCTTTCGATGGAGTAAGCGCGGGTATAGTTGCCTTCGTTGATGAGCAAGGGGTAGAAGCTCTCGTATGCAACGGTATAGATGCTATCGATCGAGCCGATGAGCATAGACATGAGCAGATATGCGGTATAGTTGAAATAACCTCTCAGCAGCAGAAGAAAGAAGAGCGTGAACAGCGCTGCGGATAAAAAATCGAGCGAGTAGATGCTGCGCTTGCGGGAGAAGCGATCCAGATACGGTCCCGCGAACATGGGAAGCACGATGCGCGGCAGGCTGTAGCAGGTCATAAACAGCGCATAGAGCAGCACGGAGTCGGTCTTGTCCAGCACAAGAAGGCCGATGGCAAAGCCGGACACCGCGTTTCCGAGCATGGAGACGACCGTGCCGAGCGTGAGAATCGTGAAATCTCTTGTCCATAACGTGTGTTTTGCTGCTTCCATAGCGGGTAATATATCACGTACGACCGGTACTTGTAAAGATGCTTCAAATCAGTATTTTTTGCGCGTTTCGCATGGAGGTTTCGAAAACGCACCTGCTTACGCAAAAGGAAGATTTCAGGAATCACGATCAGTTTTGATGGACTTCGTTTCATATTTAATAAATAACAAGAGCGCAGCTTTAATATTATAGCAAGAGTGTAGCTTTGATAATATAGTAAGAGTGTAGCTTTAATAGTGTAAAAGAGTAAAGTTTAAATAATATGGCAAGAGTGCAACAGTGCTTTGATTTCGATTGACGATTGACGCGCGTTCCTCTATCATGAATATACTGCCTGTAAAAGGGCGGCGTATACAGGCGCGGCATCGCCCTGCATACAGATCCGGACGGGAGGAATTCTACATTGATTTTGGAAAAGACGGCAAACGCCGTGCTGCGCGAGGCGCAGAAGAGCGGCGCGGACTATGCCGAGCTATTTGTTGAAGACAACGAGAGCACGCGTATCGAAATGATCGACGGCAAGGTGGAGAGCGCAAACTACGCGCGCATCTCCGGCGCGGGCGTGCGCGTACTTCTTGGGACGCAGAGCGCTTACGCCTATTGCGCGGGTCTCGACGAGGAGATGCTCATACAGACCGCGCGTGCGGCAGCCGCAGCGCTGGGCGTAGCGAAGTTTTCGCCAAACGGCGAGATCAAGCGCGCGCTGAACCGATTGACAACGCCCGTTTTGCAGCGCTTTGACACAATCGGCAATGCCGAGCGCGTTGAGGTGATGCGAACCGGCGCGCGCGTGATGAAGGGCGCTTCCCCGGAAATCACGCAAGCCGTCGTGCGCTATATGGATCAGGTGCAGCGCGTGCTTATCGTGAATACCGACGGCGTGTTTGTGTTTGACGAACGCCCGCGCACGCGCATCTTTCTCCAGGCGGTCGCCATGAACGGTACAGAAGCGCAGACAGGATATGAAGGCCCCGGCTGCTGCCGCGGGTTTGAGGCGTATCGCGACGTGATAGACGTGGAAGCGAACGCAAAAGCTGCCGCCAGCATGGCGGTTACCATGCTGCATGCGCCGGAGTGTCCGGCGGGCAACCTGCCCGTGGTCATCGACGGCGGGTTCGGCGGGGTTATCTTCCACGAGGCCTGCGGACATTCGCTGGAAGCGACGGCGGTCGGGCGGGGCAATTCTGTTTTCTGCGGCAAGCTCGGCACCAGAATTGCTGCAGACTGTGTCAGCGCCGTGGACGACGGCACGCTGCCCGGCGAATGGGGCTCGATCAATGTGGACGACGAGGGCGGAAAACCGCAGCGGAATCTCCTGATCGAAAACGGCATCCTCAAGGGCTATCTGATCGATAAACTCGGTTCAAGGCGTATGGATATGCCAAGCACCGGCTCTTCGCGCAGGCAGGGCTATATGTTTGCGCCGACGTCCCGCATGACGAACACCTTCATCTGCGCGGGTATGGACGATGACGAGGAGATGATCTCCGGCATGGCGGAAGGCCTGTTTGCCAAAAAGATGGGCGGCGGCTCCGTCAACCCGCCGACGGGTGAGTTCAACTTCAGCGTCGCGGAGGGATATTGGGTCAAGAACGGCAAGATCGTCTCGCCCGTGCGCGGCGCGACGTTGATCGGCAAAGGCAGCGAGGCGCTGCTCAAGATCGATCGCGTAGGCAAACACATGTGGATGGCGCCGGGTATGTGCGGCTCTCTCTCCGGCTCGGTGCCGACCAACGTCGGCCAGCCGCGCATCCGCGTATCCGGCATGACCATCGGCGGCAAAGGGGGAACGCTCTAGATGACATATCATGAATTTGCAAAGCGGGCGATGGCATATGCCGAAACGATCGGCTGTGCTTCCACGGAGCTGTATTACGCCAATGGCGAGTCGTTTGAAGTCAACGCAAATGCGGGCGAGATCGACCGCTACAGCGTCAGCCGGGAAGCGGGCATTTCGGTGCGCGTATCGCTAAACGGGAAGGAAGGGTATGCGTATACCGAGCGCATCGACGAGCCGGAGCGGCTGGTCGATCACGCGGCGGACAACGCGCGCTGCAATGAGAGCGACGACGAGCGCCCGATGCAGACCAGGCAAACCTATCAGGAGGTGCATCGTGAGGATAGCGCGCTCACACACTTGAGCGAGTCCGAGCGGATCGCCCTCGCCAAGAAACTTGAGCAGACATGCCTTGCGCTCGATCCCCGCGTAAAGCGCGTGGTCTACTGCACAGTAGGCTACGATTCCGGCGCGATGATCATGGAGAATTCGCTCGGCTTGCTGGCAGAGCGCAGCACAAACAGCTCTTACCTATATGTGATGCCGTCCGTCGAAGACGGTGCGGAACTCCAGACCGGGTTCGCGTTTCGCATGGGAACCGATGCCGCGGACGCGGAGGGCTGCGCGAAAGAGGCGGTGGCGGACGCGCTGGGCAAGCTCGGCGCAACGCCTGTCGATTCCGGCAGCTATCGCGTGCTGCTCAAACCCTTTGCTGTGTGCGATTTGCTGAGCGCGTTTTCGCCGATGTTCTCGGCGGACGAAGCGCAAAAAGGATGCTCCCTGCTCGCGGGAAAAGAGGGGGAGACGATTGCAAGCCCGCTCATCACGCTGTGGGACGATTCGCTTGACCCCGTCGCACCCCGCGCGTTCGACGGCGAGGGAACGCCCTGCGTGAAAAAGGCGGTCATCGAGAAAGGCGTGCTCAAAACGCTGCTGCACAATCTCAAGACCGCGAAGAAAGCGGGAGCCGACAGCACCGGAAACGCCAGCCGCAGAAGTGCGGCCTCGGCGGTTGGCGTAGCGCCGACAGTCTTTCGGCTTGAGGCGGGCGAGCACAGCTATGACGAGCTGCTCCAAGCACTCGATAACGGGCTGGTGATCTCCGAGCTGGAAGGCCTGCATGCGGGCGTAGACGCGGTTTCGGGAGATTTTTCACTCAAGGCCGCTGGGTTTCTAGTCGAGCAGGGCGCAATCATTCGCCCGGTCTCCAATATAACAATTGCCGGCAACTTTGTGAGTCTCATGAAGGATGTCGTAGCGCTTGGCAGTGATTTGAGATTTGGCTTGCCCCAGAGCGGCTACTTCGGCGCGCCGAGCATGCTTGTCTCCAGCCTCGCAATTGCTGGAAATTAGCAAAAAAACAGCGATTTTTCGCTAGGAAACAGGAAAAACGCAAATAACCAATTGACATGAAACCTTTGTTATGGTATCTTTTGAAGGTGCCCCGAAAAGGGGCTCGATTTATGATGTTTTAACCGAATTTACGGAGGGTTTTGACCATGGCAGCAGATGCACGCGTAAAGATCACCCTGGCTTGCACCGAGTGTAAGCAGAGGAACTACAACACCTACAAAAACAAGAAGAACGACCCCGAAAGACTTGAGTTTAGCAAGTATTGCCGTTTCTGCCGCAAGCACACCACGCACCGCGAATCGAAGTAACAGAGACGACGAAAGAGGGACGATATGGCACAGAATCTTAGCACACCGAGCAAGGATGCCAAGAGCACGGAAAAGAAATCCGCTCGGTTTGACGCGCACGGACATGCGGTCAAAAAGCCGTTTTGGAGCATGGTTGGCCCGAAGCTGCTGCTGCCCGCAAGCATTCTTCTCGTAGCGGGCGGTCTTTTTCTGGCCGTTTACAACACGCTGCAGATAATCACGCCCGCGGAGGGTTACTCGCTATCCGCCGGACTCAAGGTCGCGAGCGGGCTGCTTGGCCTCATGCTTGCGCTTTCCGGCGTACTTGGCCTGCTGAGCAAAAAGGGCAAACCGCTCATGACGCTCGGCACGCTTTCGCTCGTTTACGCAATCGTAATCCTGACGGCGACCGCCAAGATGGGCACGGTTGCGCTCGTTTCGGGCATCGGCGCAGTTGTTTTTACGCTGTTTTTCATCCTCGCGACGGACGGCCGGCACGATGTCGGGCTGTTTCGTTTCCTGCGGGAGATGATCGGCGAGGTGAAGAAGCTCACCTGGCTTTCCGGCAAAGAGCTCTTCAGCCACACGCTGGCTGTTGTCGTCTTTGTTCTGGCAATGGCGCTTCTCATCGGCATTCTCGATTTCGCTTTCTCAAGCGGATTTGGCGCGTTGAGCAGTATCAACATCGGGTAAGGAGTCATGAGCGTGCAGGAAGCAAAATGGTACGTGGTTCATACCTACTCGGGTTATGAAAACAAGGTTAAGGAAGACCTTGAAAAGTCCGTGGAGAACGCAGGGCTTCAGGATATCATCCTTGAGGTGAAATACCCCACGGAGGAAACCATCGAGATTTTGCCCAACGGAAAACGCAAAGTAACCCAGAGAAAAGTATTCCCCGGCTATGTAATGGTAAAGATGCTTGTGGACGTTGTGGAAAAAGAACGTCCGGCCGAGCAAGGCGGCGGTAAGTCCATCGACCTTGTGATGAACCCGCGTGCCTGGTATGTCGTGCGCAACACGCGCGGCGTCACGGGTTTCGTAGGGCCCGGCAGCAAGCCGGTTCCGCTTTCGGACGAAGAAGTCACCACTATGGGCGTCGAACGGATCCCGATCATGCTCAATATTGAGGTTGGCGAAACCGTCCGCGTCATCAACGGGCCGCTGGAGAACTTTACCGGACGCGTGGAAGCGCTCGACACAGAGCGCCAGAAGATCAAGCTCACGGTGTCCATGTTCGGAAGAGAAACACCTGTCGAGCTCGACTTTGTACAGGTTCAGAGAATCTGACAATCTCTATCCCGACTGCCGCTTGAGCGACAGAAAATCATCTATTACGCTATATGCGTTTTTAGAATGTGGGAGGGGGAGGCACCCCGCTTACCACAACCTATATCTATACGGAGGGAACTGCAATGGCAAAGAAAATCCAAGGCTATGTAAAACTGCAAATTCCTGCGGCAAAAGCGACGCCCGCGCCGCCGGTAGGCCCCGCGCTGGGTCAACAGGGCGTCAACATCATGGGGTTCTGCAAAGAGTTCAACGAGCGCACGCAGAAATCCGCCGGTCTGATTATCCCGGTTGTCATCACCGTGTATGCAGACCGCTCTTTCTCGTTCATCACCAAGACGCCTCCCGCCGCGATCCTGATCAAAAAGGCATGCGGTATTGAGACCGCTTCTGGCGTGCCGAACAAAAACAAGGTTGCCACGATCACCAAAGCGCAAGTGCGTGAGATCGCCGAGCTGAAGATGCCCGACCTCAACGCGGGCAGCGTGGAAGCGGCAATGTCCATGGTTGCGGGCACCGCGCGCAGCATGGGCGTCATCGTCGGAGACTGAGGGGGAACGAGAATATGAAACACGGCAAGAAGTATACCGAAAGCAAGAATAACATCGAAGCCCAGAAGCAGTACGATGTTCGTGAAGGCCTCGACCTCGTTCTGACCACCGCGAAAGCGAAGTTTGACGAGACCATCGAAGCTTCCGTCCGCCTCGGCGTCGATCCCCGCCACGCTGACCAGCAGGTTCGCGGCGCGGTCGTCCTCCCGCACGGCACGGGCAAAAAGGTTCGCGTCCTCGTGTTCGCCAAGGCTGACAAAGCCCGCGAAGCGCAGGAAGCCGGCGCCGATTACGTTGGCGACGAAGACCTCGTGAAAAAGATCCAGACCGAGAACTGGTTTG
>DNFZ01000121.1 GCA_003486785.1 Clostridiales bacterium
GGCGCGGCCGCCCGACGGGGACGGTGATCTGTTGGTTCGATCTGAAGATCACCAGAGGTTCGAAGCTGAAATGCTTCAGCTTCTATTATTATAATACGGCGTTCTGCTAAATGCCAGTACTTTTTTGAATGGATTTGTTTCCCTGAAAAAGCTTCTTTGCGGCTTTGTTGGCGTGATGTGCGCTATAGAACGCGCGAATACTGCACGCCGGAATTTTTGAGCACGATCTGGAGCTTGTTGCGATCCCCTCTTGCGAGCTCCACACAATACTCGAAAATCTCGCCGGATGTGTTTTTCGAGATGCGCTGGATGCGAAAGGCCGGTTCGCCCGCGCGCATATGCAGCAGCTCCGCGTCGCGTTTGCTCAGCGTTACCGCCTCGTAGATCTCCACCGCTTCCTGCGGAGAGGAGCCGGAGCATTCTTTTATGGTGGCATAGAGCGAGTCGTTTAGCTGCTCACGGCTCAGCGTCGGGCAGATGCGCGTGGGGATATACGCTGTTTCCATCAGGAGTGGCTCTCCGTCCGCCATGCGCAGGCGCTCGATGCGAAACGCCGTCTCCCCGGAGGAAAGATGCAGCGCATGCGCAATCTTGAGCGGCGGATGCACGGTGGTAAACGAAAGCACCCGCGAACTCGGCGCGAGCCCCAGCGCCTGAATCTGCGTGGTAAAATTGTAAAGATTGTTGATGTTTCGCTTGAGCTTCGGTTTGCAAACGCGCGTTCCAACGCGTTTTTTGCGGACGATGACGCCCTCGTCCTCCAGCATCTGAAACGCCTGCCGCACGGTAGAGCGGCTGATGCCGAGCATCGCGCAAAGCGCCGTTTCCGTCGGCAGCGCATCGCCCTCGCGCAGCTCTCCGGCGGAGATGCGCGCAAAGAAGTAGTTGGATAGCTGCAAATAGACCGGCGCGTCGTCCGCCCAAGCGATCTTCAGGTTTGTCCAGTCCATCTTTTTGCACCTCCGGCGGGTAAATAGGTTCGAATAAAAATCTGCGGGGCATTTCGCAAGCGTTCCGAAAAACACGGCTTTTCAGCGCTGTCCGTACGCAAGCGACGCGTCTTAATCCCTACATTATACACGAATTGTATGCTCCCGCAACGAGAAATTCGCTCCCTGTCGAACCATATTAGGATGTCACTTGGCTGTCACGACGGGAGCATTTCAAGTACCGTCGATGCTTTATGCGTTTCGCGATTACGAGATCCATCGTTTGTCTGCTATTAGAATATAACTTAATCGATTTAGTAATCGATGGATCGCTCTTGCCCAACGGAGTGCAAGGAGACAAATTCTCAACGTAATGTAAAAGCGCGCTTCTCTTTTCTTACGATATCCTTTCGAAATTTTACATTTCATCGCCCCGATTTTCGTGTTTCCCTGTATTGACAAGCTGAAACAGCGCGGCTATAATCAAACTACGAAATCGTTTAAGCCGGTTTGAATTTTACTTATTCTTTTTGCGATTTTTCGCACCAAATCCATTCGGATCATCATTCGCATCAAACCTAACCGAAAATCTGATCGATAACAGGCGGTAATCATTATCATGGTAACGATTAAGGATATCTCCGAGCGCTGCGGCGTTTCGCGTGCAACGGTGAGCAAAGCGCTCAATGGCCATACCGATATCGGCGCGGATACCATCGCGCAGATTCGCCGCGTCGCCAAGGAGATGGGATATCTGCCAAACGCAACGGCGCGCACGCTCAAGCTCGGACGCTCACACAACATCGGCGTTCTATTCGTCGATAAAACCGCGTGCGGCCTGCGGCACGAATACTTTTCGTCCATTCTCGACAGCCTAAAAGTCGAGGCCGAGCGGCGCGGCTATGACATCACCTTCATCAGCAAGGACATCGGCGAGTTTTCGATGGACTATTACGAGCACGCAAAGTATCGCAATTGCGACGGCGTGATCATCGCATCGGTCGATTTTTCCAATCCTGCCGTTCTTAAGCTCATCGCCAGCGAGATCCCGACCGTCTCTCTCGACTTTGTCTATGACAACCGCGCTTCCGTGCTCTCGGACAACATCGGCGGCATATCCGCGCTGATCCATTATGTTTACGAAAGAGGGCACCGCAGAATCGCCTTTATCCACGGCGAGGATACGTCCGTTACCCAGAAGCGGCTCATCAGCTTTCACAAAACCTGCGCAAGCCTCGGCATCCGCGTGCCGGAATACTACGTCAAGCCCGCGCTCTACCACGACCCGAAATCCAGCGGGCTTGCCACGCGGGAGTTGCTTTCTTTGAGCGACCGCCCAACCTGCATCCTCTATCCCGATGATTTTTCATTTATCGGCGGCATGAACGAGCTCGAGCGGCACGGCGTTTCGATCCCGGACGACATGAGCGTCGCCGGATACGACGGCATCCTGCTCTCGCAGGTGCTCCGCCCCCGCCTGACCACCTACCGGCAGGACGCGGAGACGATGGGGCGCGAAGCCGCAGCAAAGCTGGTGGAGCTCATCGAGCAGCCAAAGACCGCGCTTCCGCAGCAGATTATGGTCTCCGGCCAGCTGCTAGAGGGCGACACGGTCAAGAACATCAATGATTGATCCTTCAGAAACAATACGAACCCGGCCGCAGGATCCCGCTCTTACGGCCATCGCGTTTGGAGGCGCATCCCATGGAAAGTATTTCAAATCAGGACGTTTCGCCCGCCTACTACGGCATTCACGCAAATAAAAACCAGTCCTATCATAGCCACAAGAACGATATCATGATGAAATCGCTCATCATGCCTGTCGGGCGCATGTTTTATCTGCAGCGCTGCGGCGTCGCGCTCGATGACGCATTGGCCGGCGCGTTTTCTCATCCGGCATGCCATACCGCACCCGCTCGTGTTTTCGGTTCGGATACATTCCTCCACGTATCCGGCGGCTGGCACGACGCAGGCGATTACGGACGGTATGTGGTGCCAGCCTGTAAAGCCGTCGCCGATCTGCTCCTGGCGTTTCGGGCCGCGCCGGAAGCGTTCGGCGATGACTGGGGCATACCCGAAAGCGGCAACGGCGTGGCGGATGTGCTCGACGAAGTGCGCTTCGAACTCGAATGGCTTTTGAAGATGCAGCGCGACGACGGCGGCGTCTACCACAAGGTGACCTGCGCGTATTTCCCCGATATCGAAGCAAACCCGCAGGACGAGACCGCAGACTTATTCGTCTTCCCCGTTTCCACCGCCGCCACGGGCGATTTTTCCGCCGTGATGGCGATGGCGGCTCCCCTCTATGAGTCCATCGACCGCACATTTGCCAAAAAGTGCCTCCGCGCTTCGGTCAATGCATACGAGTTTCTCAAGCACAGCGAGCCGCTCCCATTTCACAATCCCGCAGGCGTCGTCACCGGCCAATACGACGACGAGACGGACGCGGACGAGCGCTATTTTGCCGCCTGCGCGCTCTATCAGGCGACAGGTCAGGCGTATTATCTTTCGGACGCGACCGCGCTCTATCAGGGCGGGCGTTCTGCCGATTTCGGCTGGGCGGATATGGGCGGCTATGGCAACGCGACGTTGCTCTTTGGGCCCCGCGCTTGTGAGGATAGCTTTCTGGCGGGGCGTATCCGCGCGGATCTGATCGCCACCGCGGATCGCATCTGCGAGCGCACGGAGAAGAGCCCGCTCGGCATCTCGATTTCCGAGTTTCTCTGGGGCAGCAACATGTATCTGCTCAACCACACGATGACGCTGCTGCTGGCAAACGACGCGCAGGAGAGCGAGCGGTATCTTGCTGCCGCACGTTCGCACCTGAACTATATCCTCGGCGAGAATCCGCTTGGCGTCAATTTCATCACAGGCGTGAGCGAGCATTCGCCCAAAAACCCGCATCATCGCCCGTCTGCCGCCGTCGGCCGCGCAATGCCCGGCATGCTGGTTGGCGGGCCGGACGAGGGCCTGCACGACCTTGCCGCGAAAACGCTGCTGGCGGGCAAGCCCGCGGCGGAGCGCTATCTCGACTCCGTGGAGAGCTATTCCACCAACGAAACCGCGATCTACTGGAACAGCGTGTTGCTCTACGTGCTTGCGCGCATGAGTAAGCTGGACGCATAAGCGAAAACAGAAGCCACGCAACCAACACAAAAGGGGTTGTCCAGAAATGGATAGCTCCTTTTTGCGTGTGAGCGCGGGCGGATGATATCCGCCCCTACAGAACCCGCGTGATTCGGCGGGTAAATTTGTGTTTGATTACAAGAAAACGCACACGACGCTTGGCTATGCACACATGCAAGCTTTGTAGGGGCGGATATCATCCGCCCGCATGCAAAACACACAAAGGGACTGCCATTTCTAGACAGTCCCGTTAAAGATGTTTTGAGAAGCGTTTTGTTTCTTCTCCTACAGCCCCAGCTGCTGCTCTGCCGCCGCTTCCGCAGCCTTGCAGGCAAGATATGCGCGCTCCAGATCCGCGCCGCAGCAGAGCACCCCGTGGTTCATGAGCAAACAGCCGTTGCGATTGCCCAGTGCATCCAGCGCAACCCTGGAAAGCTTCTTGGTCGAGGGCAGCGCGTGCCCCGCGCAGCGCATTTCGTCTCCGACCAGTTGCCGCAGCTCGCCCTCGATGCAGCAAATGCTCTTTCTCGCCGCAGCAAACACGCCGCAAAGTTTTGCATGCGTGTGAATCACCGCGCCGACATCCGCGCGCGCGGCAAAGACATCCCGATGCAGCCGCTTCTCGCTCGTGGGCTTGCGCTGGGAGCCGTACCCCAGCGTAGCAAGCTCCACCTTGACGATATCTTCGGGCTTGAGCATGTGGTAATCCAGCCCGCTCGGCGTGCAGAGCATATGCGCTTCATCCAGCCGCACGGCGAGGTTGCCCCAGGTTCCCTGCAACAGCCCCTCCTCCTGCAAGCGTCTGCCGTAGGCCACGATCTCGGCGCGAATCTCACTCTCCCGCGCGGTTTGCACGGGCAGGTCGGCAGCGGGAGCTGATGCCGCCTGCGCATGCTCCGTCTCGGCACGAAGGTTGATCTTGGAATACTTCTTTTGATAGATGAAGTGCATCAGCGCGGCGGAAAACAGCGGCACGCGCTTTGCCCCGCCGATCTTTTTGGCAAGAATGTGCGTCATCGCGGCTTTTTCCAGCAAGATCGCGCCCGTAACCGCCTCTGAAACGGATCGACCGGTAATCAGCATGCCCGCATCTTTAACAAAGCAGCTGTTGCGTCCGCGCAGGCATCGCGCGATCTCCTCCGGCGAGAGATTATCTGCAACGCGCGCGGTCAAGCCTACGATCTGCGCCATGTCGTCGAGCTCTGCGGTCAACGCGCGCATGCTCTGCGCGATCTGCGGCGCATAGGTGCCGGAGAGCAGCAGAAGCGCCTTTGCTTCGGGCTTGACGTAAAACGCGTGGAAGAACATCTCCTGCTCCTCGCCCGTCGTGATCTCGTGCATGGTCATATCCGCGCCGGAAAGCTCGGCAAAGAAGATCTCCCCGTAGTCCCCGCGCAGAGCAGCCTGCACCGAAAGCACATCGCTGAGCAACCCTTCGTGCCGAAGTTGCGCCGATAATTCTTGAAAGGCCATAGCGGCCTGTGATTTTGTCATGTGATCGTTTCCCTCCATCTTCTTCCGTTACGCTTTCGCTTTCACTTCCGTAAAGCGTTTGCCGTTTGCCGCGGCATATAAGCCGGAGAGCGAGCGATAGAGCTGTTGATATTGCGAAAACAGCGCGTCATAGACAGGCCTATTCGTTTCATCGGGAGCAAACACCGCGCTCACGCGCACAAACTTCTTGGCGTCGGCAAAAGAGGGAAGCTCGCCAAGGCCGATGAGCGCGACGACCGCTGCGCCGACTGCGCCGGCGTTACGCGGGTTTTCCACGACGCTGATCTTGCGCCCCGTCACATCGGAGAGTATCTGCATCCAGCCTTTGTCCAGCGCGCCGCCGCCGATGATGCGGATGTCGTCGCACGCAATGCCGTAATCCTTGCAGAAATTCTGCAAGATCCAGCGTATGTTGTAGGCGATGCCTTCGTAGACCGCGCGCATGAGGTGCTCGCGCGTGTGCACCATAGAGATGTTAAACAGCGTCGCTCTGGTTGTCGTGCTCGAAACCGGGCAGCGTTCGCCGAGCATCCACGGCGTGCAGATCAGCCCGTCGCTGCCCGGCGGCACGAGAGCGATCACTTCATCCATGAAGTTGAACACGCCCGCGCCGTACTTTTCCTTTTCGTGACGGAAGAACTGGTCGCGAATCCACTCAATATTCGCGCCCGCGCTCTCCGTAATCCCCGCGATAAGGTTCATATCCGGGTCGGCGCTCTGTATCGCAGCCGCGCCGTGACGAAACGCGTCTCCCGTTTTCGTCGCCGCCGCAACCCATGCGGAGGTGCCGAGGTAAACGTGCACATCCCCTTCGCCCGACTGGCCGGAGCCGACCGCCGCGGACTGCACATCGTCACAGCCGCCGAACACGGGCGTGCCTTCCAGCAGGCCTGTCTCCTTTGCCGCCTGCGCGGTCAGCCCGCCAACCATGTCCGTACTCTTGACCAGCGGCGGGAGTTTCTTCATATCTATGCCCGCAAGCGACAGCACGGAGAGCCATGTCTTTTTCTTCAGGTCAAAGCCATAGCCGGAAGCGCCGGAAAGCTCCGTCACCATTTTACCCGTGCAGCGAAACTTGAGATAGCCGTTGACATCGAGGATGCGATGCGCGTTATCGTAGACTTCCGGGCGCTCCTCCTTGAGCCAGATGATCTTTGCGATGCAGTCCTTGCCCATGATCGGCGTGCCCGCCAGCAGGGTAAAGAGCCGCTTTCCGCCGATCTTTTTCATGATGCGCTGCGCTTGTTTTTCCGCGCGCCCGTCCACCCAGGTGATGTTTGGATACAGCACCGTTCCGTCTGCAGAGACGGGGATCACCCCCTGCGCCTGCGTGGAAAACACCACCGCTGCGATGCACTCGGGCGAGATGTCGTTGTCCGCGAGCACGCGTTTGCTGGTCTCGCAGACGGCTTTCCAATAGTCCGCAGGGTTTTGCTCCACCCAAGCGGGGTTGGGGTAATCGGTCGGATACGGCTCGCTCGCGGTTGCGCGGATCGATCCGTCAAAGCGCACCAGCACCGCTTTGTCGGAACTGGTGCCGATGTCGTGGGCCAGGATATAGCGTTCCATGTGGCTCTCTCCCGTCTGTGTCCAGTCTCGTGTGCCGTTCTATCAACGAATCCGGATATCAACGCACGCCCGTGTTGACCACGTGCGAAAACACCGTTTCAAATCTTGACAACGCATCCGCAATCACTTCGTCGGTATCTGCAAGCGAGGTGTAGAGGCGGCTGCCCGCGAGGGTAACGATCCCGTTTGCCATGTATGCCGCGCCCATGCGCTCCATCGCGTCTTTGCGGCGCGTCATCATCGCCTTGTTTTTGAGCAGCCCCAGCGCGGATTTAACAAAGTGCATGCTAGAATAATCAAAACTCATCGCGCCCGTACACTCCAGATGCACGATCGAACCCTGGTTGTATGCCACATACGGCAGGTTACATTTCGCAATCAGCGCCTTCAATCCGTCGGTGAGTTTGTCGCCCTGCCTGCCCGCGATTTCGCAGGCGTTGGTGCGCTCGATCTCGCGGATTGCCGTATAGCCTGCAAGCGAGGAGAGCGGGTTTGCCGCCAGCGTTCCGCCGACATAGGCGCGGTGCTTTCCGGTGGCTAAGCCTGCCGCCATGAGCGAAGCATACTCCTTCTTGCCACCGACGCCGCCCGCAGCGGGATAACCGCCCGCGACGATCTTACCGAATATGGTCAGATCCGGAATGACGTTGAAATATCCCTGCGCGCCGCCTAAGCCCACGCGGAAACCGGTGACCACTTCGTCGAAGATCAGCAGCGCCCCGTATTGATCGCAAAGCGCGCGAACACCCGCGTTGTAAGCCTGCGCAACCGGGCGTGTGCCGCTCTCCGGGCCGACGGGCTCGACGATGACCGCCGCCGTGCCGCCCTTGATGCGGTTGAGGCGCAGCATGGTTTCGAGCATATTCAGGTCGTTCGGGCGCACCTCGTCTGTGAGCGCATAGCACCCGCGCGGAATCCCGTGGGATTCCAGCAGCGCGCGGCTGCCGGGAATCTTGAGCCCGTATACCATCTGATCCGACCAGCCGTGATACGCCCCGCCGATCTTGATGACGCGCTTGTGGCCTGTCGCGATGCGCGCGATGCGTAACGCCGCCATGACCGCCTCTGTGCCGCTGCCGAGCATGCGGAACATCTCCACCGCGGGCATGTGGCGGTGAATCTCCTTGGCGATCATGAGCTCCGCCTCGTGCAGTAAGCCCGTGACGGGGCCGCAAGTTTCGATTAACCCCGTCGCGGCTCTTCGAACGGCCTCGTTGTTGCTGCCGAGGATGGTAGGTCCACCCGC
Organism: Clostridiales bacterium; assembly: GCA_003486785.1. GTDB lineage: Bacteria > Bacillota > Clostridia > Christensenellales > CAG-138 > UBA7703. The sequence goes on from DNFZ01000121.1 coordinate 8,365, forward strand.
CTGCAGAAAGTCGATATACCGGTTGCCGTCCGCGTCGGTAAGATACGCGCCGTTTGCGCGGGTCACGCAGATCGGAAACGGTTTATTAAACGCGAGATTGTGCTGCACACCGCCGGGGATATACTCCTTGGCTTCCTCGTAGACCGCGCGGGAGCGCGCGCACTTCTCGTCAAAATAGCGCATGACTTCACTCTGATAATACTCCGGCGAAACCTCGTAAATCGGGGCATCGGTGAGTGCTTTGAGTTGTTCGTTGATGGTGCTGGGATCATCCCAGCGGCTGATGCCACAGTGCTCCATATCCTGATTCCTCTCTATCTGCAAGCAATCATCCTGCATTTTCGTCATCGCCGATGCCCGCGCCGCGCAAGAGCAACCCCAGCATCACGCGCATCTGCTGCTTCATCTGCTCCGCCTCGAAGGACAGCCCGAATGCGAGCTGATGGTTGACCTGCCCGTAATACAACCCCATCGTCATCTGCGCAAGCAGGCCGGCCGTAATGCCGGGTTGCGGGAACGACGCATCAAACGCCTGCTCAAACTGCCGCGCGATGAGACGCTCGATCTCCCCCACCCTGCCGTTCTCGCCACCGAGGATGGTGGCGTTTGCAAGCCGCGCCATCACGCGCGGATAGTTTGCCGTGTCTTCAATGAGCTTATCCAGCAGCGCATAGACCAAAGCCAGTCCGCGCAGCGGGGACTCCTCGCCAAACTCGATCAGCTCGCCGATCTCGGCCACCACAAGCGCCTGCTGCAGCTCCGCCGCGTCCGCAAAGTGGTTGAACACCGTCGTGCGGCAAACGCCCGCAGTCACGGCGATATCGTCAAAAGGCACGTTGCCCACGCCCTGCTTTTCATAGAGCACTTTTGCCGCGTGCAAGATGGCCCGCCGCGTCCGGGTTCGTTTGCGTTCGCTCATTTCGTTTCCTCCTGCCGCTCCGCTTGCGCCTGTTGTTGCGCTAGCCTCTTTCTTGCGCGCTCGTTGGTGTTAATGCTGTTGCGATAGACCACCAGCCGCCAGAAGAGAAACTCCGTGGTCAGGTTGATCAGCATCGTGCCAAAGAGCACGATATAATAGTTCCAGCCTGCGTTTGTCAGCGCATTGCCCCAGAGCGTGGAGAGCGGGGTAAACACGCAATAGTATCCCAACACCTGCAGCATCGCGCGCGGAATATTGGCCGCACTCTGGAAGGTGAATTTGCGGTTGAGGGTGAAATTCCAGAGCACGCTGAGCACGAGCGCGATGAGGTAACAAGGCCAATACGGCCAATGCAGAATCTCATGCAGCAGCGTAAACGCCAGCGTCTGAATGACTCCCGCTGAAATGGAGAACAGCACATACTTCATTATGCGCAGTACTTCTTCTTTTTTCTCGTGTTGCATGTGATCGTCAAGCTCCCGTCGATTAATTTTCGAGATTCTATCTGTGTTGTAATTTGGATTTGAGTACAAATTTAAATTACCACTATTTTCCCCTTGCGTCAATAGACGCATTGTGCATAAACACGTGGTTTTTAACGAAATGCCGCTCTTTCAACCTGTGGTTGACCGCAGGATTCGATTTGCCGCTCGTTTGAGCGAATGCCGCGCAATGGTTGTAAGGTATGTGCAAAATTCTCGTTTGTTTTTCATTTTTCCCGCAATAGTTGATTGTTTTTTAAGAATCGATCTGATAGTATACCAACGTGTGTGATTCGCTTCATACACGCAGGGCAAAACCATCGTTTGATAGATGCTGCATATACGATAGAAATTCGATCAGAAAAGAGGAACCCCATGCAAACCGGATTCAATCTGGACCAATATTTAACCGACGGCGTGGAGAGCATCGTCAAGAATGCGCTCACGGCGAGCCTGAAGAACCCGAAGGAGACGGCGTTTTTGTTCTCCTATGCGCTCTCAGCCAAGCGGGCTGCAGCCGTGCGTGAAAACCACGCGGCTATCGGGCGGCATATTCCGGCATTCCTAATCGCCAGCATCACCAACCGCTGCAACCTGCACTGTGCGGGCTGCTATGCACGCGCAAACAGCCTCTGTGACGACGCGGATACCGCCGCGCTGCTCACCGACGAGGACTGGTGCCGCATCTTTGCGGAGGCAGCTGAACTCGGCGTTTCGTTCTGCCTGCTTGCTGGCGGAGAGCCGATGCTGCGGCGCGGCGTGCTGGAGTGCGCGGCAAAACAGCGGGAGATCCTCTTCCCCGTCTTCACCAACGGCACATTGCTGAGCGAGAGCATGCTCGAGCTGATCGACCAGAACCGCAACCTCGTGCCCATCGTGAGCATTGAGGGCGACGAGCAACAGACCGACGCGCGGCGCGGCGCGGGTACCTATGCAAAGCTTGCCGCCAACATGGAGCGCATGCGCGAACGGGGCATCCTCTTTGGCGCCTCCGTTACGCTAACCACCGAGAACATCGCGGCCGTGACGGGAGATGCGTTCCTCTCGCAGCTTCGCGCGTTCGGCGCAAAGGTTGCGTTCTTTGTCGACTATGTCCCAGCCGATCCCGGCACGGAATCCCTCGCCCCGGGCGACGCGGAGCGGGCGTTGCTCGCCAGCCGGCTCGACGTGCTGCGCCGGACGCAGGACGGCATGATCTACATCTCCTTTCCCGGGGACGAGCAGTACTCGGAAGGCTGCCTCGCTGCCGGTCGCGGATTTTTCCACATCAACCCCACCGGCGGGGCGGAGCCATGCCCGTTTTCCCCGGTTTCGGACACCAATCTTAAGCACACGTCTTTGCTCGCCGCGCTGGACTCGCCGCTGTTTACGCATCTGCGCGCAAGCGAGCTGTTGAGCGGACATCACGACGGCGCCTGCGCACTCTTTGGCAAAGACGAGGAACTCGCCGCCATGTGCGGGAGCTAGGGTTCTCTTGCAGACGGATGTGTTAAAATACAGAAAGTTGTTTCAAACGATACCCTGAACGGAGAAAGAATGCGAATTCCTTTACACGAACGCAACCTGCCGAACTACACGAGAGGTGAAGAGATCTTTCACATGGTGTCCCACATCGCGGGCGGCGTGTTCGCGTTTGTCGCGCTGTTGCTGTGCGTGATCAAGTCTGCGCTGGGCGGGGATGGCTGGGCGATTGCCGCCAGCGTCGTATACGGCGTGATGATGATCATTCTCTATTGCCTTTCCAGCGTATACCACGGACTAACGCCTTCGCTGGGTAAAAAGGTGCTGCAGGTGCTCGACCACTGCTCGATCTATTTTATGATCGCGGGCACCTATACGCCCGTGCTGCTCGTGGCGCTGCGCCCGCTGTATCCTGTGCTTGCGTGGACTGTGTTCGGTGCTGAGTGGGCGCTCACCGCGCTTGCGGTCACACTCACCGCCATCGACCTCAAGCAATTTCGCGTGTTTTCGATGTTTTGCTACATCTTCATGGGCTGGGCGGTCATCTTCTTTGTAAAATACGCCATCGCGGCGCTTTCGCCCGCGGGATTCTGGCTGCTGCTGGCAGGTGGGCTTGCCTACACCATCGGCGCGATTCTCTACGGCATCGGCGGAAAACGCCGCTATTTCCACGCGCTGTTCCACCTCTTCGTGCTCGCGGGCAGCGTGCTACAGTTTTTGTCGATCTTCCTCTTTGTACTGTAAAAAACGCCAAAACCAACAAAGTCTCCCAAGCCAGAGGGAGACTTTTTGTGTTTCTAATGGAAGTGCCTTAAACCTCTATTTCGCTTCTCAGCTGAAAGCTGCTTTTATCAAACGTCAGCATGCCTTCATCACGCATTTTGCAGAGTTCATTGCTCATCGCGCTGCGATCCACGCAAAGATAATCCGCGAGCTGCTGGCGGTTGAAGGGAATCTCAAACTGATCGCTCCCCGCCGCGAGAGACTGGCTCGAGAGGTAGCTCAGCAGCTTTTCCCGCGTGCTTCGTTTGCTCATGTGCGAGAGCTTTCTCGTCAGCGCGAGATTCTTTTTGGCGGACTCCGCGAGTATGTTTTGTACCAGCCGCGTGTGAAAGCGGCAGGCACTTGAGCAAATCTCCAGCATGTGGCGCGCATCGATCAGCATCACTGCGCTCGCCTCGGCGGCAACCGCGCTCACGCGCAGCAGCTCCCCCGGCAAGAACGCATACGATTCGCCGAAGATATCGCCCGGCCAGATATCCGCGATGATGTTGCGGTTGCCCCAGAAATCCTCTTCGATGATCTGCACCCTGCCGGAGAGCACCATGCCCACGGACGTAATATCCTCTCCCTGATGCAGGATGATTTCGTTTTTCGCAAAGTCGCGGTAGCTCGGCGCGATGCAGCCGATCAACGTTGGCAGTTCCGCCTCCGTCGTGCCGCGAAACAACGATGTTTTCTTTAAAAAAGCGTAGGATACCTGCGGGTTTCCCTGCGCGCTCATAGACATCTCCTCCTTTTGACTGCGCTCATCCTCTATCAACTAAAAAAGCTTCTTCTGTTTACAAGTCCATTCTAGCGCAAAATGCGCCGGAGAATCGTTGTATTTCCAACATACCTGTTTGCTTTATCGTAGTATACTGCGTGTACAGTGTCAAGAGACGCCGTCACCTTTTGTTTCAGCCGAAATAGGAATCGCTGAAAACAAGCGCTAGAAACAATTTGCGAAAGGAATTTTTAAATATGATCCGCCAGATGATCCAGATCGACGAAACACTCTGCAACGGCTGCGGCGCATGCGCCAGCGCCTGCCACGAGGGCGCGCTCGCCATCATAGACGGCAAAGCCAAGCTCATGCGGGACGACTATTGCGACGGCCTCGGCAACTGCCTGCCCGCCTGCCCAACGGGCGCGATTACGTTTGTAGAGCGCGAAGCCGCGCCCTTTGATGAGGCGGCGGTCAAAGCAAGGCAGGCAAAGGAGCGCGCCGCAACCCACGTCATGCCGCAATTTGGCTGCCCCGGTACGCGAAGCCGCGCCATTGAACGCAAAGAACCCGCGGGCGAGGAGCCTTGCGCCTGCTCCGGCGGCACGCAGGATGCCGATTGCGCCTCGCGCCTGAACCAGTGGCCGGTGCAGATCAAGCTCGTGCCCGTCAACGCGCCGTATTTCAACCGCGCAAAGCTGCTCATCGCCGCAGACTGCACCGCCTACTCCCGCGCGGACTTCCACGAGCGCTTCATGAAAAACCACGTCACGCTCATCGGCTGCCCGAAGCTCGACATGGCGGACTATGCCGAAAAGCTCACTGAAATACTGCACCATAACGAGATCCAGAGTGTCACCGTTGTGCGCATGGAGGTGCCCTGCTGCGGCGGCATGGAGCACGCGGTCAAGAGCGCGCTCCTAAACAGCGGCAAGATGATCCCATGGCAGGTGGTCACGATTGCAACCGACGGGACGATTTTGGATTGAGCAGAAAGCGAACCCCGCAGGGCGCCGGAGCAAAAACCGGCGCTTTTCATCATTAATGCAGTTGCGAGCGAAAACAAGCTTGCCTTGATACAACCCTAATCAATATTTCTGCATAGAATAACCAGCGTAACTATTGAGCTTTCAGCATCGATATTGGAGCCGAGATTATAGCTGCCGGAATCCGGCTCGATTTTATTGGTAATAATTTTTTTGCAACAAAGAAAAAAGCTTACTCTTGCATTTTTTTGCAACAGTTATATAATGTAATTATCTTGTATAGACAGGAAATCCGGTCAAGGGGGTTGAGCGAATGAAATCAAACGAACAGCCGATCTTTCGGCAGATCATCGAGCGCATCAACACCGGCATCGAGAGCGGCGAGTTTGCGCGCGGCGACGCCATCCCGTCCGAGCCCGAGCTCTGCAGACAGTTCTCCACCACGCGTATGACCGTGCGCCGCGCCATCGACGCGCTGGTCAACGAAGGAAAACTCTTCCGTGTACAGGGCAAAGGCACTTTCGTCTCCCATTTTGAACTCGACAAAACCTATCAAAAGCAGGGCTTTACCAGCAACATGCTCTCTCTTGGCGTGCATCCTTCCAGCACGGTCATCCTTGCAGGCACGTGTGAAGCAGATCTAGAGGTGCGCAGCAGCCTTGATATGACACAAGATGAACCGATCTTCTGCCTCCAACGCATCCGCATGGCGGACGAATCTCCCATTGCCATCGAGCGCGTGTGGATTTCGCTCACGCGGTTTCCCCGTCTGCCGGAGTTTGACTTTTCGCAGCGTTCTCTCTATGAGGTGCTGCATCAGGAGTTTGGGCTCGATTTGACCAACAGCTACTCTCGCCAGCGCATCAATGCCGTCTCGGTCAGCGGGGAGGACGCGCAAACCCTCTTTCACGCAAAAAAGGGCATTGCGCTTCGCATCCGCAATGTGGACTACGACAAGGCGCACCGCCCCTTTGCCATGGCGGATACGCTCTACCACGGCGGGAAATATACGCTCGATGTCGTGATCTGATGCTTACAACTTTTTTATCGCGCAAAAGACAGCCGCCCGGTCGAGCAGCTGCCTTTGTGTTTTTCGTGTTGTTTGCCAAATTTACGTGAAAGTCTTTATGATAGCAGCTTCCCCGGTCTGGTTTTCGTTACTGGATCGCATGCAGCACCTTATACAGCAGCTGATACAGCGTCTCGCTCTCGCCTTTTGTCAGCGGCAGGCATGCGCCGATGCGCTCCGGTATGTGTGCCGCGCGTGTGCGCAATGCATCCCCCGCCTCGGTGACGGTGACGATGACGCTGCGTTCATCCGCAGCGTTGCGCTGGCGCGAAACGAGCCCCTGCGCTTCCATCTTTTTGAGCAGCGGCGTGAGCGTCCCGCTGTCAAGATAGAGGTGTTCACCAAGCTCTTTGACCGAAAGCGACCGCTTTTCCCAAAGCACCATCATGGCGATATACTGCGTATAGGTTAGCCCGATCTCATCGAGAAACGGCTTGTAAAGGCGGACAACTTCTTTGGAGACCGCATACAGCGGGAAACAAAGCTGGTTTTGCAGCAGCAGGGCATCATATCGTCCGTCCGCATCCAAACAGCGTACGGAGGCGGAATTTGATTGTTCGCTCATGTCGCTCGCTCCTTTCTCATCATGCTTTACTCCCGCGCTAACAGCAGCGCGAGGATGTCTTTTTTTGATTCTGTGTCCCCGCGCTTACAGCAGCGCGAGGATGTCGTTTTCGATGCTTTCCGGCGTATCGGTCGGCGCAAAGCGCTTGACCACGTTGCCGTTGCGATCGATCAGAAACTTCGTGAAGTTCCATTTGATGGAAGAACCCAGCGCGCTTCGTTTCGCTTTTTTCAAAAACTTGTACAGATCGCTGGCGGATGATCCGTTTACGTCGACCTTGGCAAAGCGCGGAAACGTTGTGCCATAGTTCAGCGTGCAGAAGCTCTGAATCTCATCGATGGTGCCTGGCGCCTGGTTGCCAAACTGGTTACAGGGGAAA
>DNFZ01000145.1 GCA_003486785.1 Clostridiales bacterium
GCGCGTAGCGCAAAGAAGCCTGCTCCGGCCACCGCCGAGTAAGCAAAAACCAGTTTTCGTATGATGGGGGGCGGTCTTAGCCGTCCCCTCTTTATCGAAAGATCATCATAAGGGCATTGCACGACAAAGCTTTTTATTCTGAAAAAAAGACACAACCGTTGAGATTCATTTGTTTGGCGATAAAGAGTTCTAGCGGGTAAAAAGGAGATTCAAAAGTGAGAAAAATCGGGTTAAAGGAAATAGAAGATATCGCGTTAGGCGCAGCTCTGCTCGGCGCGGGCGGCGGCGGCGATCCATACGTTGGAAAGCTCGTTGCCATTGGCGCGGTCAAGGAATGCGGCGAAGTGACGATGCTAAGCGTCGACGAGGTGCCCGACGACGCGCTGATTGTTCCCATCGCCATGATGGGCGCGCCGACCATACTCAGCGAAAAGGCGGTCGGCGGCAGCGAGTATAAGACCCTATACGACATGGTGACGCGGTTTTACAACAAAGAGATTTTCGCCTTTATGCCGATTGAAGCCGGCGGCGTAAACAGCATGCTCCCGATTGCAGCGGCGGCAAGGCTAAACCTGCCGCTGATCGACGCGGATGGCATGGGCCGCGCGTTTCCGGAGCTGCAAATGGTTACTTTCACAATCGGCGGCGTGAGTGCAACGCCTATGGCGCTGGTCGATGAAAAGGGAAACAGTGTTATTTTCGATACCATCACAAACAAATGGACGGAAGAGCTTGCTCGGGCCGTCACCATGAGCTGCGGAGGTTCGGTTTCCGTTTCACTCTACTGCGTCGACGGCGCAACGCTGAAAAAGTTCGCCGTTCGGGACATCGTCACCAGAAGCGAAAAGCTGGGCGCCGCCATACGCACCGTGAAACAGTCCACCGGCAAGACGCCGGAGGAGAGTTTTTTTGCGTTCACCGAAGGGTTCCCTCTTTTCAAAGGAAAGATCGTGGACGTGTTAAGAGAGACGCGCGGCGCGTTTAACTTCGGTAGAGTCGTTCTAGACGGCGTCGGCGTTTACAAGGGACAGTCCGCCGACGTCGAGTTTCAAAACGAAAACCTCGTGGCGCGTGTGAACGGAACCATACTTGCAACCACGCCCGATTTGATCTGCATCGTAGATACGGAAACCTTTACGCCCATCACCACGGACGCGCTGAAATATGGCAAGCGCGTCATGGTCGTTGGACTCAAGTGTTTCGATATGTGGAGAACCGAGAAAGGACTCGAGCTGGTTGGTCCGCGCTATTTTGGCTGCGACACGGACTATATCGCCATTGAGGAACGCTGCAAGCAGGGAGGAACCGATCATGTATAAACTGGGAATTGACGTGGGCGGCACGAATACGGATGCCGTTCTCATCGACGAGCATCTCAATATCGNNACTCAAGCAGCCCACCAGTGAAGATGTTTACAGCGGAATCATGCACGCAATCAAGCAGATTCTCGCGCAATCCGGCGTGTCTCCGGCACAGATCAAGCAGGCGATGCTTGGCACCACCCAGTGCACAAACGCGATCGTAGAGCGGAAAAAACTCGCCAAAGTCGGCGTGCTCCGCATCGGCGCGCCTGCAACGGAGGGAATCCGTCCCATGGTCGATTGGAGCGAAGACTTGCACTTCATCGCGGAAAAGACGGCGATCATCGGCGGCGGATATGAATACGACGGCAAAACCATCGCTCCTTTCGATCGCCAGGCCGCGGCCGCGTTTTTTACCGCACTCAAGGACAAGACAAATGCCGTTGCGATCAGCTGCTGCTTTTCAACCGTGTGCAACGAGCATGAAGCGGAGGCGGCGGCTCTCTGCAAGGAGATCATGGGGCAAGACGTTCATGTTTCCATCTCCAGCGAGATTGGCTCGATGGGATTGATCGAACGCGAAAATGCGACCATTTTAAACGCCGCGCTCCATCTTGTGGCTGAGAGCTTTACGGAAGGATTTGCGCGCAGCCTGAAGGAGATGGGCGTCACGGAAGCGGATGTGTATCTCTCTCAAAACGACGGCACGCTCATGACGATGGAGTACGCAAGGAAGTATCCGATTCTGACGATCGCCTGCGGGTCGACCAACTCCATTCGCGGCGCAAGCTACCTCAGCGAGCTGAAGAACGCGATCGTGATCGACGTTGGCGGGACGACGACGGATCTGGGCGTGATTGCAAACGGCTTTCCGCGCGAGAGCTCCGTCGCGGTTACCATCGGCGGCGTTCGGACGAACTTCCGCATGCCGGACGTTATCTCCATCGGTCTTGGCGGCGGCTCCATCGTGCGGGAGAAAGACGGAACCATCACCGTCGGCCCGGACTCCGTCGGGTTTGAAATCACGAAAAAAGCGCTGTGCTTTGGCGGAGACACGCTGACCGCAACCGACATCGCCGTCAAGCTCGGCATGGCGGACATCGGCGATCGGTCTCTTGTGAGCAGTATTTCTGACGAAACGGCGCAAAAAACGCTCCGCGTCATCTCGGAACTGGTAGAGAACAGCATTGACGCAATGAAGATCTCGTCCGACGATGTCGATGTAATCCTTGTTGGCGGCGGCTCGGTCATCCTGCCGGAAACGCTCAAAGGTGCGAAGACCGCGAAAAAGCCCGATCACTTTGGAACCGCAAACGCCATAGGGTCCGCCATTTCAAAGGTATCCGGCACATATGAACAGTTGATCAATTACGACGAAATCCCCCGCGATCAAGCGCTTGAAATGGCGAAAAAGGATGCGATTGAATTGGCCGTCGCTTCCGGCGCCAATCGCGACACCGTTGAAATCATCGACATCGAGGATGTTCTGCTCGCCTATTATCCCGGCAATACAAACCGTGTTAAAGTGAAAGCAGCCGGCGATCTGCGCTGATGATCGTTGAATAAAGCGAGCGTGCCCTTTTGAGCGAGTCCTGCGCTGCGCCGCAACCAATCCAGTTGGTTCGGGGTTGCAGTGCAGGATTCGCTCTTTGCCCGAGCGCGCAAGAAGCATCGGCAAAGGCGCTGCATCGGGTTTGATTTGCATCGCGCGACCGCTTGCATGACTTTGAGAAATATGCCAAAAGACGGAACGCATTTCCGTCTTTATTCATCTCTTATTTCGTTGCGTAAGTCCCGTAAAAAGGAACTCTTCTGATCAGATTGGACGGAGAAGACGTGTTTCGACACGCGAGCTGCAGTTAAAACCCATTTCTCTCAACATTCGCTTCAAGATGTTTCTTCTTCCAGCGAAAATATGTGGTCTTTGCAATTTTCACCGCTCTGCACGCCTCGTCGATTGTCAACCCCTGATTGTACTTCTGTGCTACTA
>DNFZ01000258.1 GCA_003486785.1 Clostridiales bacterium
CGAAAATCATTTATTATCGCTTCAAAAACTTGCTGGAATTCATTTTTTCGAAAATATGCGTTCAGCAGTAGACAGAGCGCATGTAATTAGTTACAATACCTATATGGAAGTCATTATCGTTTATAAATCACGACCGACGACTGCATAACGCGCATCGCGCGACGCGTGAGCGCCGCAATCGATACGCACAACTGCGAGGAGGATGATCGATCACTATGGAGACGCTACCCATCGGAAAACCGCTTGCGCGCATCGACGCGCGCGCCAAGGTGACGGGACGCGCGGAGTACGGCGCGGATGTTCGCCTGCCGGACATGCTGTATTGCAAGGGCGTTTACGCCGCGCATCCGCACGCGAAGCTGCTGGCCGTGCATACGGAGCAAGCAAAGCGCGCAGAGGGCGTGGCCTGTGTCGTAACCGGCGCGGATATCCCCGGCGAAAAGATGTTTGGCGAGCTGTACATCGATCAGTACGCGCTGGTCTGCGATAAGACGCGCTTTTATGGAGACGTGATCGCCGTGGTAGCAGCCCAAACGCAGGAGCAGGCGGATGCGGCAGCGGCGCTTGTGACAGCGGAATATGAGGAGCTGCCCGTTTTAGCGACCCCGCAAATGGCGCTTGCAAGCGATATTGCGATCAATGCGGATTATCCAAACAACATCTGCGGCAATGTACACGTGAGAAAAGGCGACATAGCCGCGGGGTTTCAGGCGGCGGATGTGACCGTCTCGGGCAACTACAGAACCGGATTTGTGGAGCATGCCTATATCGAGCCCGAGTCGGTGACCGCAATTCCCGACCGCATGCGGCGGGAGCTGACGGTGCTCGGCTGCGCGCAGGCGCCCTATAACCTTCGCCTCACCGTCGCGAGAATGCTGAATATTCCGATCGCGCAGGTGATCGTAAAGCCGTCCGTCATCGGCGGCTCGTTCGGCGGCAAGATCGAGTCCGCCGAATCCCTCGCGGTGCGCGCGGGGCTTGTCGCGCTCATCACGGGCAGGCCGGCGCAGTATACACTCACGCGGGAAGAGTCCATCCGCGAGAGCTATAAACGCCACCCGATCGACTTTGACATCCGGCTTGGCGCGAAGCGGGACGGAACCCTCTGTGCCATGCAGGTTGAGGCAATCGGGGATGCGGGCGCGTATATCAACATGTCCCCGCCCGTCATGTATAAGACGGCGACGCTTGGGCCGGGGCCGTACCTGATTGCAAACGTAGACTACAACGCCACGAGCGTGATGACCAACAATGTACACACTGGCTCTATGCGCGGCTTTGGCACACCGCAAGCGATTTTCGCGCTGGAAAACGCGATGGATGAGCTCGCGGAACAGCTGCATCTGACCCCGACCGAGCTCAGGCGCAAAAACCTCCTGCAAAACGGAGATGTCAGCCCCTGCGGACACCTGCTGGACTTTCACGAGGTGAGCATTCGCTCCGTCATGGAAAAAGCGGCGGTGGAGCTGGAATTTGACGAAAAATACGCGCGCTACACCGCCGAAAATCAGGACGGGCGGCGCATCCGGCGCGGGGTTGGCATCGCGGTGAGCATGCGCGGCGCGAGCATCGGCGCGGACGGAAACGGCTTTGATGTTGCCCGCGCGTATATCGAGGTGCTCGACGACGGCAGCGTAAATGTCGATCTTGGCTTGACCGAGCTGGGACAGGGGCTTCGCACCTGTCAGAGTCAGATGGTTGCCGAGGGGCTCGGCGTTTCGTTTGAGCGCATCTGCTTGGGAAACACGGATACCTCGCGCTCTCCCGCAACCGGCGCCTGCATCGCGTCGCGCAGCACGCTGCTCGGCGGCGGTGCGCTCAAGGACGCGAGCCGGAAGGTGCAGGCGATCATGGCGCGCGCGCTGGCGCGAAAGTTTGAAAAATCCACCGACGGGATCGTCTTTTCGGAAGATCGCGTCCGGTTCGCCGACGTAGACATCAGCTTTGGCGAAGCCGCAAAGATCTGCTATGACCTTTGCGAAACGCCGATTGCTGTGGGCACATACGTTGTGCCAAAGCTCAACTGGGATGAGGAGAAGGGTTATGGCGAGCCGTTTTACACCTATACCTATTCCTGCCATGCGGCGGAGGTTGCGGTCGATCTGGACACGGGCAGCGTGGATGTGCTCAAGATGGTCGGCTGCCACGATATGGGCCGCGCGATCAATCCCGCCATGGCAAAGGGGCAGATCTACGGCGGCCTCGCAATGGCGCAAGGCATGGCTCTGATCGAAGACCTCGGCCACAGCGCGAAGACGAGCGCGCTGAAAAACCTCAATTTTGAAGACTACCTGATTCCTACGGTGCTCGATGTGCCGGACTGTAACGTTACGATTCTCGACGAGCACCACGACCCAAGAAGCGCGTTTGGCGGGCGATCTCTCGGCGAGCCGGCCACGGAACCCGGCGCGGGCGCGTTGCTCTGCGCCGTGAATCATGCGCTGGGGCGCGCGGGACTCATTCGCGAGCTGCCGGCGGATCTCGACCGGGTGTTTGCCGCGATCCGTTCGATGGAGGTGGAAAAACCATGATGGAATGCCGCGCATACATCAAAACAACGACGCTGGAGGAAGCGCTCGAGGCGCTAAAAGCTGCACAAGGCGCCGTGAAGCTGCTCGCGGGCGGCACGGACGTGCTGGTCAACGCGCGCGAAGGCCATCCGTTTCGGGATAGTACAATCGTCGATATCTACGGCATTGCGCAGCTGAGCCAAATCGAGGAGCAAGCGGACTGGATTGCCATTGGCGCGGGCGCGACGCATGCCGCGGTTGAGCAGTCTCCGCTGATCCGCGAAAAAGCGGCTGTGCTGGCGGACGCCTGCCGCACAGTCGGCTCGCCGCAGATTCGCAACCACGCGACCATCGGCGGCAATCTGGCAAACGCCTCTCCCGCGGCGGACGCGCTGGCCGCACTGAGCGTGTTGGAGGCGGAGGTGGAGATCAACCGCTTAGGAGACGTACGCCGCGTGCCGCTTGGGGATGTCATCGAAAAGCCATACCGCACCACGCTGACGGATCGCGACCTGATTACGCGCATCTTCATCAAAAAAGCGCCTGCGGGGACGCGCTTCCATTTCTATAAACTCGGACGCAGAAAAGCGCTTGCCATCTCGCGGATGACGATTGCGACGCTGTTGCATCGGGATGCATCCGGTGTGATCACGCAGTTTCACATGACCATGGGGGCAACGTTTCCCAAGCCCATGCTGTTTGCGGATGTGGATGCCATGCTCCTCGGCAAACGGCCGACACAGGCGGATATCATCGCCGTTGCCGATGCGCTCTGTGCCAAGATTCCGCTCATTGCGGGCATTCGGCCCTCCACCGCATACAAACAGCCCGTCTGCAACAAGATGGTGCAGCGGATTTTGAACGAGCTATTGGGAGGGGATGCAGAATGAACCGGATCACATTGCGCTTTACGCTCAACGGAATGAATATTGCGCTGGAAACCGCGCCAAACAAGCGCATGCTGGATGTGCTGCGCGGGGACTTGGGGCAGACGGGCACGAAGGAGGGCTGTGCAATCGGCGAATGCGGCGCATGTACCGTCATTCTCAACGGCGAACCGGTGGCGAGCTGCCTCATCACGGCGGCGCAGATGCAGGGCGCTCAGGTGCTGACCATCGAGGGTATGAGTGAGACGCTCATCGGCCGTGTATTGCAGGATTGCTTTGTGGAAGGGGACGCGGTGCAGTGCGGCTTTTGTACGCCGGGCTTCATCATGAGCGCCTATGCGCTGCTGCTGAAAAACCCGCACCCGACGCGCGAGGAGATCCGCGAGGCGGTGGCGGGCAACATCTGCCGTTGCACGGGATATATCCCGATCGTCAACGCCATCGAGCAGGCGGGAATCAAGCTGCGTTCCTAGGTTTTCGGGATGCGAAAAAGCGATGCGCCGCGCCACGCCTGATAAAACGAGGGCAAAAACGAATAGAAAAGATAGACCGTTCTGTTTGGATGGTCTATCTGCTTATTTTGGCTGTTCTGTATTTTTTATCTCACCAGTCGAGACGGATGATCTCCCTTGGGCAGCCGGAGGAGCAAAGCCCGCAGCCTTCGCAGGCGTCTGCATCGATCACAATCACGCCGTTTTCTCGTTCGATTGCGTCATATAAGCAGCCGCTGCGGCACATATTGCAGTCCGTCGTCGCGCTGTCGCAGCGCTCGGTGATCGTGGCCTTGCGCCGCTGTGGTTTGATGTCCTCAAAGGGCATCAACGACGGCAGCGCCGCGCCGCGCACCTGCTCCACTTCGGTGTATCCGTGCCCCGCCAGCCAGTCGTCCAGATCGCCGATGAGCTTGGTGATCACGCCATACCCGTCCTGCTGGATGGCGGATGCCAGCTGAACCGCTGTTGCGCCGAGCATGATGAATTCCAGCGCGTGCTCCGCGGTTGTGATGCCGCCTGCGGAGCAAATCTGCATCTGTGTATATTGCCGCAGCTGGGCGGTCGTCGCCAGCGAAATCGGGCGAATGTTCCGCCCCGTATAGCCGCCGTATGTCTGCATCTCGGCTTTGCGGGTCTCGATATTGACCCCGCGCAGCCCTTTTAACGCGTCGATCGCGCTGACCGCTCTCGCGCCCGCCTGCTCAATCGCCTGCAAAAACGCCGGAGACACCGCGGCCTCGTAGGAGAGTTTGACCATCACAGGGATGGTCACGGCGTCCACCGCCGCGCGTACAAACGCGTTGATATCGGACGAATGATTGCAGACGCTCTCGTTGCGTGATCCGATCGGTGCGGAGATGCTGATCTCGATCGCATCCGCGCCCATCCGCTCCGCCTTGGAAGCGAGGTATGCAATTTCCGATGCGGAAGAGCCCCAGATGGAGCAAATCAGCTTGCAGTCGCGTTTTTTCACCTGCTCTAGCTCGCATTCCCACTGCTCCAGATGCAGATCGGAATACAGCATGGTATTAAACATGCGGTATCCGTCCACAAATAAGCGCGGAGAGACGCGCTGCTTCGCCTCCAGCGTGATCGTCTCCGTAATCACCGCGCCCGCGCCCGCGTCGATGCATCGCTGGATGGACTTGCCATCCCGCGCCCAGGGTCCGGCTGCCGTGATCACCGGATTTTTGAGGGAAATCCCCATCAGATCGATCGGTTTCGACATTGCGTTTGCCCCTTCATATAAAGTGGGTATGAATTTTCGTAAGATTTGTTTTTATTAAGAAACTAGAACGCGCATCAACTTCTTCTCGCATCTATATCAATCGAACAGTTCATAAATATACTTCTCATTGCCGCAGGATCTTCTGATCTTCAGCTTATATCCATATCAATCGAACAGCTCATAAATATACTTCTCATTGCCGCAGGATCGTCTGATCTTCAGCTTGGGTTGAAGCACCATCTCCTGCGGTACGCCGAGTTCCAGCTCTTTGTTCTCAATGCTGTCAAACAGCAGCCGCCCCGCCGCCATGCCAAGCTTGCTCGCCGGCAGCTCCAGCGCGGTGATCGGTGGATTGACAAGCCCGCACACGGGCGAATCCGTCATGCTCGCCAGCGCAAGCTGCTGCGGCACCGATATGCCCGCGTCCTGCGCGGCCTTAAGAAACCCCAGCGCCTGCCCGTCTCCGGCAGTGATCAGCGCCGCGGGCAGCTCAAATCGCTGTATCATCTGTTGTGCGGCGAGATAGCCGCTCTGTACGCCCCCCTCGCAAACGACAGTCTTGCTCCCCACCGCGCGGTGGCTTTCGCGTACAGCGCTGGCAAAGCCCGCCTCCATCTGCGCGTTTTTATGCTGCTCGGAAGCATGCAGCATCAGATCGATGGTCAGATAGCCAAACGAGAGCAGATGACGCGTGAGGCGATACGCACCCTCTTCAAAATCGATATAGCAGAGTGTATCGCAGCCGCTGTGCCGGTTTTTCCCGACATGAACGCACGGGATTCCGCTCTCGCGCGTCTGGTGCACGCGCTCCTGCGCAATGTTTGACGAAACGAGCGCAATGCCGTCCACGCGCCTGTTTTCACACATGCGAAGACTCTCTTCTTCAATCTGTGCATCCCCGTGCGTGTTGCAGAAAAATACGGCATATCCCTTATTGCGCGCCACTGTCTCGATGCCGGAGATGATTCTCTGAAGCGTTTCGCTTTCAATCTCCGGAACCAGCAGCGCGATGGTCTTCGTATTGCCAAGGTTTAGGCCGCGCGCAAACCAGTTTGGCGTGTAGTTCTGCTCTTTCATAACGGCGAGCACATGATCACGCGTCTCCGGCAGCACCTGCTCCGGATGATTGAGCACGCGTGAGATTGTGGCAACAGAAACCCCTGCCACTTCGGCCACTTTACGAATGTTCATGCGCCCACGCATCGCTCCTTTGCGGTGATATCGCATTATATCACGCAACCCCACCCTGCTTCAAGCACCGCGCTCTGTAAACGGTTCGCTTGCTGAACAACGGTCTATTATTTGCAATTCTCTATCTCAATCCGTCATTTTTGCGTTATATTTTCGATTTTATAACGAGAATATGTCGATATTTTGAAGTTATTCGTTCGAATTACGTCATAATTTGTTGACAAGCACACCGTTTATCGAGTACATTATTCCTGTCGGATGTAAGTAGTTACATTCAAATTTAACTATGGAGGTTGTCTTATGGAGAAATCCAAACAGCATGTAGACATCGATTATTCGTTGGAAGCAGTGCCAACCACTGCGCGCAAAGGATTCTGGACGATGTTTGTCATCATGCTCGGGTTCACATTCTTCTCCGCCAGCATGAGCGTTGGCGCGAAGATGGCAAACGGACTGGATCTTGGCGGTTTTATCTGGGCTATCCTCATCGGTGGCATCATACTCGGTGGATACACCGGCGTGCTGGCTTACATCGGCAGCAAGACCGGCCTGAGCCTTGACCTGCTCGCGCACCGCTCTTTTGGCGTGTTCGGCTCCTTCCTCCCATCCGCACTGATCAGCTTTACACAGATCGGCTGGTTCGGCGTAGGCGTTGCGATGTTCGCAATCCCCGCGGCGGAGTTGCTCAACATCAGCCCCTGGGTGCTTGTTATCATCGCAGGCGCGTGCATGACATCATCCGCCTACTTCGGCATCAAGGGCCTTGAGATCGTCAGCTTTATCTCCGTCCCGCTCATCGCCATTCTCGGCGTCTACTCCATGGTGACGGCGACGACGGCGGGTGGCGGCCTGGTCGCAATCTTCTCCAAATCCGCTGGCAGCCTCTCGCTCTTTGCAGCGGTCGGCATGGTCATCGGTTCCTTCGTTTCCGGCGGCACGGCAACGCCAAACTTTGTTCGCTTCTCAAAGAACATCCGCATCGCAGTGATCACGACGATCGTCGCTTTCTTCCTTGGCAACACGTTGATGTTCGCCTTCGGCGCAGTCGGCGGCGCGTTCACCGGCAAAGATGATATCTTCTACGTCATGATCGCACAGGGTCTCGCGATCCCGGCGCTCATCGTTCTCGGCGCGAACATCTGGACGACAAACGACAACGCGCTCTACACATCCGGCCTTGGGCTTTCCAACATCACCAAGATTCGCAAGCGCCCGATGGTGCTCATCGCGGGCGTCGTCGGCACCGTCACTGCAATCTGGCTCTACAACAACTTCATCGGCTGGCTGAGCTTCCTCAACGCGACTCTGCCCCCCATCGGCGCAATCATCATGCTGGACTTCTTCCTCAACAAAGCCGCCTATGCTGAGGGCTCCGTGGATACGCGCAAGGTCAATTGGGCTGCGATCGCCGGCGTCGTCGCTGGCGCATTGGTCGGCAATTTCGTCAAGTGGGGCATCGCCGCCATCAACGCGATGGTCGTCGCCAGCGTGATCTACTATCTTGGCACAAAGCTGTTTTACAAGAAATAACATCTTGTTTTCAAGCGGGAACCGTTATTTCTCGCAGAATCACGCATTTACCTCCCCCCAATGCAAAAACCACTTCGATTCCATTGCGCAATACCGT
>DNFZ01000028.1 GCA_003486785.1 Clostridiales bacterium
GGGTTTCTCGACGGCAAAGAAGGCTATCTCTACCACTATTTTGAGAGCTATTGGTATCGTTTCCTGGTGGACGCAAAGATTTACGAGTACCGTAAGACCGGAAAGGCGGAGGAAGAACTCCGCGCTCTTGGAAAGTGAGTGATTCTGTGGCGGAACCTGTTCGCGTGCTCATGGCGCTGACCGTGAAGTACGGCAAAAACGGCATCGCAAACTGCGTGATGAACTATATCGAAGGGCTCGACCCCGCGCGGGTGCGCTGCGACCTCGTCTGCCCCAACGAACCGGGGACGGAGGCGCGCGCGCTGGTGGAACAAACGGGCGGCAGCGTGTTTGTGCTCCCCGGACGAAATCGGCATCCGCTGCGGTATATCCGAGCGCTGAGCGGTGTCGTTCATGAGCGCCAGATCGAGATTGTCCACGCCCACGGCAACAGCGCGACGCTAACCGCGGAGATGATCGCGGCAAAACGCGGCGGGGCAAGGGTGCGCATGCCGCACTCGCACAACACCACCTGCAACATGAAGACGGCGGACACGCTCCTGCGCGGCATATTCTACCGCAGCAGCACCCACAACATCGCCTGCTCTGTTGCGGCGGGAGAGTGGCTCTATCCCAAGCGCACGTACACGGTACTCAACAACGCAATCGACACGACACGCTTTCGCTTTTCGCAAAAAGTGCGTGTGCAAGCGCGCGAACAGCTGGGGGTTGCGCCGGAAGATTTCGTCTTTCTCCACATCGGCGCTTTCAACGAGCAGAAGAACCAGGCGTTTTTAGTGACAGCGTTTCATCAGCTGCTGCCGCAAAAGCAAAACGCAAGGCTGCTGCTCGTGGGCGACGGCGCGCGCAGAGCTTCCTGCGAGGCGCGCGCGGAAGCGCTCGGCATCAGCAAACACGTTTCGTTTTTAGGGCTGCGGGACGATATTCCCGCGCTGCTCTCCGCGGCGGATGCGTTCGTGCTGCCCTCGCTGCACGAAGGCTTGCCGCTGACGCTGGTCGAGGCGCAGTGCGCGGGGCTCTGCTGCGTCGTCTCCGACTGCGTGACACGCGAAGCCGCGCTCACGGAGCTGGTCGCGTTTGTGCCAATCGAACGGGCGGAGGATTTCGCAGCCGCAATGGCGCGAATGGAACCGATGGAGCGCGAGCAAGCTTCCGGCATGGCGATTATCCGCGCGCAAGAGGCGGGCTATGACGTCATGCAAAACGCAGAGACCCTGATGCAGATCTACGAATCGGCGGCAAAAAACAGCGGCTGATCTCGCAGAAAAACTTGACAGCGAGTTGCGCGAACGACAGCAAGCATTTTTCGGAAAGGGACTGGCAAGATGAAAAAACTCATGATCGTAACGCACAAGATGAGCGGCGGGGGATGCGAGCGCGTGATTGCGCAGCTGCTCAACTGCTTTGCGCGGGACGGCATCGAGTGCAAGTTGGTGACCGAATGCGGCGTGCCGTCATTTTACGATCTGCCGGAGTTGGTCGAGCAAATCTATCTGACCTTTGACCAGACGCTTCCCGCGCGAAAGATACCCAAGGCGTACAGGAAGCTTCGAAAACTCGTCAAACAGGAGCGGCCGGACGTCGTGCTCGCTCTGCCGGAGAAGGTCAATGTATGGACGGTGCTGTATCTGCTGGGCACCGGCGTGCCGGTCGTCGTCAGCGAGCGAAACGACCCCCATCGCCATCCGGAGAACAAGATCAAGCGCATATTGCGCCACCTCGTCTATCCATTTGCAAAAGGCTTCATCTTTCAGACGAAAGATGCGGCAAGATATTTTCCCCATGCGATTCGCCGTCGCGGCATCGTGCTCGACAACCCGCTGGATACCAGCCGCATCCCGGCGCGGTTTGCGGGCGAGCGCAAGCAAACCGTCGTTGCGGCGGGCCGGCTGCATGCGCAGAAGAATTTTGATCTGCTGATTCGCGCCTTTGCGCGCTTCTATAAAACACACCACGCGTATTCGCTGGTGATCTATGGAGAAGGGCCCGAAAAAGAGCGGCTGCAAAAGACGGCAAGCAGCCTTGGCATCGCCGCTGCGGTCGAGCTGGCGGGGCAGAGCAAGACCCTGCTTGAGGACATCAACGACAGCGGCATGTTTGTGCTGAGTTCCGATTATGAGGGAATGCCGAATGTGCTCATCGAAGCGATGGCGTGCGGCTTGCCGTGCATCGCGACCGACTGCCCCATCGGCGGGGTGCGCTCGCTGCTCACCAGCGGGGAAAACGGGCTGCTGATTCCGGTAGGGGACGAGAGCGCGCTCTATGAGGCGATGTGCAAGCTTGCGGACGACGCATCGTATGCCACGTGGCTTGGCCAAAGGGCGGCGGGTATTCGCAACCGGCTGGACGAGACGCTCGTCGCCAAACAATGGCTGGAATACCTGCAAAATGTGGCGGATCGATGAGCGCATATCGCGCGCGATGGCAGCAGCGAACGACGATTTTAAAACCAGCAGCGCAACCCGTTTTGCGCGGCGAAGATAAACGGACGATTCTGGAGGAGCAGGCATGAGCTTGGAAATCTTAATAGGCGCAGATGTAGTGCCTACCGCATCAAACTTGAGTGAGTTTCAAAAAAGCGATGCAGCGCTTTTATTCAACGGGCTTGAAGAGATCTGGACGGCGGCGGACGCGCGCATCTTTAATCTGGAAACGCCGCTGAGCGATAGCACTGCGGCAGCCCGTAAGTGCGGGCCGAGCTTTTCCGCACCGACCGCCTGCGCAGAGGGAATATCCGCGCTGAATCCGACAGGCGTTTGTCTTTGTAACAATCATATCCTTGATCAGGGTGCGGAGGGGCTTAGCGCAACGCGAGAAGCACTGAAAGCGAAGAACATCCCATCCTTCGGCGCCGGGGAGGATCTCGACGAAGCGGATCAGCCTTTTTTCTTTGTGCGTCATGGTGTTCGCGTCGGCGTTTATGCAGTTTGTGAGCATGAGTTCTCATTTGCAACCGACAGAAGAGCAGGCGCGAATCCGATCGATCTGATCAACTTCAGCGACCGTGTGCGCGATATCAAGTCCAACTGCGATCGGCTGATCTTGCTGTATCACGGCGGACGCGAGGGCTATGAATATCCATCGCCGAATGTGCAAAAGCTTTGCAGAAAAGCCGCCGAGTGCGGCGCGTCTTTGGTCGTTTGCCAGCACAGCCACTGCGTTGGCAGCAGCGAACGCTGGAATAACGCCACGATCGTATACGGGCAGGGCAATTTCATCTTCGACGCTGAGGATTTAAAAAAAGGATTTGACACGGGCGTGCTGATTCGCTATGTCGTTGGTGATTACGGTACGGACAAGGTTGAGTTTGTGCCGATTGTGCGCAGCAAGGGCGGCGCTGCGCTTGCGGACGAACAACAGGCCGCGCAGATAATCGAAGCGCTTGAACGCCGCTCAAGGCGCGTCCGGCTGGATGGATTTGTGCCTGCGGGATATGAGGTATATGCGCAGACAGAAAAAGAGAAGCTCCTACGCGTGTTTTTGAGCGGCAATCATGTGCTCAAAACCTTAAACGTGCTCACGGGCCGCAGGCCGACGCGCCTGTATTCCAAGCAATCACTGATCAATGTGCTCAATACGCTGCGCTGCGAATCGATCCACGAGTTGCTGGTTCACGGCATATCACGCGAAGCCTTGCCAGATGAACGCTGAGCGTATCAATACGCGAGAGAGGATTGTTAGGACGGATGTTGTTTAGCATACTCGTTCCGGTCTATAATTCCGAACGATATTTGGAGGAGTGCGTCGAGTCCGTCCTGCGGCAAAGCGAGCAGGATTTTGAACTCGTGCTCGTAAACGACGGATCGACCGATGGCGGCGGCGCGCTGTGCGACCGGTATCGGGAACGATTTCCCGAGAGGATAAGCGTAATCCATCAGCCCAATCGGGGGCTTATTATGGCGCGACGTGCCGGCATCGCGGCGGCAAAGGGAGACTATTGCATGTTTCTCGATGCGGACGATGCTTACGAGCCGGAGTGCCTTGCCATCGTGCGGGAAACCATCGAAAATACGGGCGCGGACGTCGTCATCTTCAACAACTACAGCTATTTCGAAGAGGATCAGTCCATCGAGCCGAATCTGGCGGTCTACCCGGACAACACGGTTTTCTCAGGCGAGGGCAAACGGAAAGTTTACTGTGAAATGATCCGTTCCTGGCGGCTGAACAACCTCTGCACCAAGGCGATCCGCGTCGGGCTTTTGAAGGCGGATGATACCGATTTTGAAGCATACGCCGCGAACCCGCATGCGGAAGACCTGCTTCAAACGCTCTTCCCCGTGACAAAAGCATCGTGTATTGCCTATCGAGCAAAGGAGCTTTATCGTTATCGGCGGCACAGTCAGGGCATGACGCGAAGCAC
>DNFZ01000199.1 GCA_003486785.1 Clostridiales bacterium
AGGCGCTCTTTCCCCCGACTGAGCGCCTTTTGCTTGCTTTAAAGCATGCCCGAATGGAGAGACGCGCTTTCCCTCTGACAGAGGTTTTTCATCATAAAAAATAAGGAGGCGCCCTTTCCCCCGACTGAGCGCCTTTTGCTTGCTTCAAAATCCATGCCACTTCAAGCGGCGTTCTTCCCCTCCGGCAATTCCGTCGTTGCGAAACGGTGCGAAAACTGGTATCTTAGATATGTTATTCACGATCGACTATCGGAGGCTCTTACATGAAAACAATCATCGTCGGCGGCGGAAAAGTCGGGCAGTCGCTGGCACGGCAGTTGTCTGTTGAAGGATACAACGTCACGCTGATCGATAAAAGCGAGCGTGTCGTAGAACAGGCGCGCACAACGCTTGACGTAATCGGCATTGTTGGCAACGGCGCTGCATACCCCGTTCTTGAATCCGCAGGCGCTAAGGATGCCGATCTTCTGGTCGCGCTGACCGCCAGCGACGAGATCAACATGCTCTGCTGCCTCACTGCGCACCAGATTGGCGCGAAGCACACCATCGCGCGGGTGCGAAACCCCGAATACTACGAGCAGCTCTTTTTCTTGAAGGAGTGCCTCGGGCTATCGATGGTGGTCAACCCAGAGCTGGCGGCAGCGGAAGAAATCGCGCGGATCCTGCGCTTCCCCTCTGCAACGAAGGTAGAGCTGTTCGCGCGCGGGCGCGTTGAGCTTGTTTCTTATCATGTCACCGAAAGCAGTGGGCTCAGCGGCCAAATGCTCTCCGATCTGCCCAAAAAAGCGGGCATCAAGGTGCTCATCTGCGCGGTGGAGCACGAGGGAACCGTCATCATCCCATCCGGCGATTATCGCATTGCCAACGACGATACGATCTACTTCACCGGCGCGCCCGAGCAGATCACGGCGGCGTTTCGCAAGCTGCATTTGCTCACAGAGCGCATTCAGAGTGTTTTGATCATCGGTGGCGGTAGAATTACCTATTATTTAGCGACTAAGCTTGCAAAAGACAAGATCAATGTAAAAATCATCGAGCGGGATGCCGCGCGCGCAAATGAACTCGCGGCGTTGTTGAGCAAAACGACCGTACTCAACGGAGATGCATCCAATCACGAGTTACTGCTCGAAGAGGGTCTGAGTAAACAGGATGCGTTCGTGGCGCTGACCGGTTTAGACGAAGGTAATATCCTATCCGCTATCTATGCCTATCGGCATCAGGTACCAAAGGTGATTGCTAAGATCAATAACGACAGCCTCATCCCGCTGATTCACAAGACCGGGCTTGAGAGCGTCATCTCGCCAAAGCGGATTACGACCAATCAGATCCTTCGCTTCGTGCGCGCGCTCTACACCGGCCACGACAGCGGGGATATCGTCGCGCTCTATCAGATCGTGAGCGGGCGCGTCGAGGTGATGGAGTTTCGGGCGGTCGCCGATCGATACTGCAACGTGCCGCTGCGATCACTCTCAATCAAGCCGAATATTCTGATTGCATGCATCGTCCGTCGCGGTAAAACGATCATACCGGATGGGGATGAAATGATTCATGCCAAGGATAGCGTGTTGGTTGTGACAGCCGGGCAGAGGCTCAAGCGCTTGGTCGATATTCTGCAGGACGAAGCATGAACAGACGAATGATCGCCTACATCCTCGGATGGATTTTGATTGCCGAGGCTATACTCATGGCGCCATCCTTGCTTGTCGGTGCGATTTATCGCGAACCATCGCATCGCTTTTTCTTGTTGCCGATGCTGCTGCTGCTCGTGCTCGGCGGCGTTTTTGTAATCCGCCGCCCGCAGAACACGGCAATTTTCGCGCGAGACGGCTGCTTCATCGTCGCGGCATCCTGGGCGGCTCTTTCCGTGTTTGGCTCGCTTCCATTCTATCTGAGCGGTTATTTTGAAACCATTTGGGATAGCATTTTCGAGATCACATCCGGCTTTACCACGACGGGTGCAACCATTCTCACGGATATAGAGGCGCTGCCAAAGTGTCTCCTGTTCTGGCGCAGCTTTTCGCATTGGATCGGCGGCATGGGTGTTTTGGTGTTTGTGCTTGCCATCGCGCCTCTGGCGGACGAGCGCTCGATGCACCTGCTGCGCGCCGAGGTGCCCGGCCCCGCGGTCGGAAAGCTTGTTCCCCGAATCCGCGAAACGGCAAAGATCCTCTACGGGGTTTATTCCGTGCTGACGCTCGCGCTCATCCTGCTGCTGTTTCTTGGCGGAATGCCTTTCTTCGACTCGGTTTGCCATGCATTCGGCGCCGCGGGGACCGGTGGCTTTTCTATAAAAAATATCGGCATCGCGCATTACGACAGCGCATATATCGAGACGCTGTTGGGTGTATTTATGCTGCTTTTTGGCATCAATTTCAATATCTATTATTTTTTGCTGATTCGTCATGTTCGAGAAACGCTCAAGAGCGAAGAGTTGAAATGGTATGGTGCGATCGTGATCTTCTCAACGCTGGCCATCGCGCTCAACGTCGCCGCGCTTTATCCCACATTTGAGGAATCGCTGCGTCATGCCTTCTTTCAGGTAGCCTCGATCCTGACCACTACGGGATACACGACGATAGACTTTGCGCAGCAATGGCCGCAGTTTTCCCAGCATCTTTTAATTTTGCTCATGCTCATTGGCGCATGCGCGGGGAGCACCGGCGGCGGCCTGAAAATTTCCCGGCTGATTCTGCTGATCAAGTCGTTTATTCAGGAGATTCGCCGGATGATCTCGCCCCGCTCCGTGCGTATGATTCGACTGGACGGGCAGGTGGTCAGCAACGAGACGCTCAACTCCACCCGCGTCTACTTCAGCAGTTATATCATGATTTTATGCGTATCAACGCTGTTGCTCTCGCTTGACGGATTTGATTTTACGACCAATCTTGCCGCGGAGATCGCATGCTTTAACAATATTGGCCCGGGTTTGGGCATGGTGGGACCTTCGGGGAATTACGCTGCATACTCTGCTTTTTCGAAGATGCTGCTCTCCTCCAATATGCTGCTTGGCAGGCTTGAGATCTTTCCGATCTTGATCGTTTTCTCCCGCTCTGCCTGGCGAAAATAGAGCGCCCGCCCTATCGCCCGCACTGCCCGCCGCTGAAATCGAGAACGGAGCCGGTCATGTATGAGGACGCGTCTCCTGCGAGAAACGCAACCGCATTTGCCGCCTCCTCGAGCGTCGCAATCCTGCCGATGGGTATCTGCTTTTCATAGTGTGCCATGTCGCGATCCAGTAGCTCTGCGGTCATGTCGGTATACATGATGGCGGGCGCAAACGCGTTGACGCGAATATGATGCCGCGCGACCTCTTTGGCGAGCGACGTGGTAAACGAGATCACCCCGCCCTTGCTTGCGGCATAGTGCGATTTTCCGTTTTTCGAGCCGAGATACGCCGTCGCGGACGCGATGTTGACGATTGTGGCGGGTTTTTCCGCTGCCACCGCCTGCCGGATCATCTCGCGGCAGCAGAGAAACACACCGCCGAGATTGACCGCCATTACGCGGTTCCACGCCTCTAGCGATGTGTCCTGCGCCAGCGATACCGGGCATACCCCCGCGTTGTTGATCAGGATATCAATGGAACCAAACCGCTCTTGCGCAAACGCAAACAGGTCTATCACGTCTGCTTCAATCGCGACATCCGCGCGAAACGCAACTGCGCCAACCGCGTATCGATCGCAAATCTCGGAAGCTACGGCTTCCGCTTTTTGTCGGTTTGAAACGTAACTCAGGGCTACGTTTGCGCCCTCCTTGGCAAGCCGCGCGCACACAGCCGCGCCCAAGCCACGGCTTCCGCCGGTGACGATGGCAGTCTTGCCACGCAAATTTAGCTCCATCTTAGCGCCGCCTTACGCGCCGGTGACGATTGCCACAGAGGCGGAGCAGCCGACGCGCTCCGCGCCGGCGGCGAGGATTTCGCGCGCAAACGCGGCTGTCTTGATGCCGCCGTCGATCTTGATCTTGACCGCGTCGCCGACGATTCCCTTGACGAACGCAACATCGTCCCTGCAGGCGGCTTTGCCGGTCAGGGCGTTGGAAATCTTGACGAAAGCGGGCGCGACATCGCGGATGATCTCCAGCGTCTTGTGCTTTTCTTCGTCCGTGAGCAAGCCCTGCTCGTAGATCGCCTTGACCTTCACGCCAAAGCCCGCGGCGTCCACCATTGCCCGAAGTTCGCGCTTGACCTCGTCAAACTCGCCGGATTTGATCGCGACGATGTTGAGCTCGACGTCGAGCTCCGTCGCGCCGTTTGAGACACACTCCTTGATTTCGCAGAGCTTTGCAGCAAGGCTCGCTGCCCCTTGCGGAAAGCCGACCGGCGCGCAGATGCCGACATTGCAGGTTTTGAGCGCCTCCGCCGCCTCGCGAACGAAATAGGGCGTCACGCAGACGTTGGCAAACTTATACTGTTTGGCAAGCGCGCATTCCGCGATGATCTTTGCCCGCGTCATGTCGGGGTTTAAAACCGAGTGCTCGATGTGCCCCGCCAGCTCGGTGCTGCATTCCGCGGGTTTTTCGGCGTTTGCGCATGCGCCCATCTGTTTATAGACCTCTTCCGTGACTTTTTTTACAACTTCATCGATGTTCATAGTAAACGCCCTTACTGTTTATTTTCTCTATTGCTCATATTCTCGCTCTAGACCGGGTTACTTCCCGTATACCTTCCCGTCAAACGTCCAGTGGTCGACGACGCCGCAGGCTGTGTTGTCGGCGATGATCTCCTTGTCGCGCAGCAGCTGTTTGGCGGCTCCTCCGTCAACATTGACCAGCACAAGATCGCCGATTCCGGCGTCCGCCCCGTCAAACACGATTTGCTGCGCTTCCACAGGGTTGCCTGCGCCATCCAGATACTCGACAATCAGCAGTTTATAGTTATAGTGCGTCTGTTCCTTGATGGTCGAAACCAAATTCCCCACGACCCTGGCGAGTCTCATATCGTTGCCTCTAGCTCTTCGCCGTCTTTTGCGGTGCCTTTGCCTGCGGTGCTTCGCCGAGCAGCATCTCCACGTCCTCATGCGGGCTGGGGATGACATGCACGGAGAACAGCTCGCCAACGCGCTTTGCGGCGGCGGCGCCTGCTTCGACGCTGGCCTTCACCGCACCGACGTCACCGCGCACCATGACGGTGACGAGACCCGAGCCGATCTTCTCCTTGCCCACGAGGGTTACGTTTGCGGCCTTTACCATGGCGTCCGCCGCCTCGATTGCTCCGATGAGCCCTTTGGTTTCTACCATTCCGAGCGCCTGTTTCATACGATTTTCTCCTTTTCGCAATTTGATACGATTCTCTTATTGTCTATGCCTGATCTTCGTCGATGAATCCTGCAATTGCCGCGTCCACCGGCACGAGCTTCTTTCGAAACAGCAGGGAAGCTTCCTTCGAGCCGATCAGATACACCAGATCGTTCGGTCCCGCCTGCCGCGTCGCGTCTGCGGCGACGATCTTCTTTGCGGGCTTGCCGTTTTCAATCGTCTCCACGAGGAGCAGCTTGATGCCCTCCAGCGTTTCATACTTTTTCGTCGCCACCACGGTGCCGATCACTCTTCCCGTATACACAGCTCTCCCCCTTTCCGTCCTCTGTTCCCGTTAATAGATCGAGCGGATGAGCGCCATGTTCGGCGCGGGAATCACAACCGACTGCGCGAGCAAGCCCTGCGCACCTTCCGTCGCCTCCGCCGCGCGGACAGCCGCCTCACAGGCGGAAACGTCGCCCGTGAACACGACAAACGCCTTCCCGCCAAGCCCTCTGCCCAAACGGATCTCGATGAGCGAGATATCCGCGGTCTTTACCGCTGCGTCCGCAATCTTGATTGCCACGCAAAGTGAAAACGACTCCATGATGCCCAGCGCCTTTGGCTGCGGCACATCGGAACAGGCGACCACGGCGGAGAGCACCTGCGGATGGATGCTTGGGATCACGAGTTTGTCGATCAGCCCCGCGCCGCAGGTGGTTGCGCCTGCCTCAATCGCGGCGGAGACCGCCGCAACGTCGCCGGAGATCAACACGATGTATTTTCCCGCACAGACCGCCTGCGCGGTCAGGAGCGAAACATCCGCCGCCTTGAGCATGCTGTCCGCAGCTTCAATCCCCTTTGGAATATTCTGGCATTCGATCATTCCCAGTGCATTCATACTGCTCTCCTATCGAGCATGTTCTCGCATTTGAACATCTCTCGTGCGTTCTTTTGGTTCTTTATCGTTCGATGCGGATGGCAAAGGCATCCACAGCCGCTATCGATCCGTCAATGCTCGCGTGCACGTTTGCGCCCATCTTGCCTTCGGGAATCCGCGCAATCAGATCGCCGCGCTTCACGCGCGTACCCGCTGCGACAACCGCTTCTGCGGCAGCGCCGATGTGCATCTTGAGCGGGATGCTTACGCTGGAAACAATCAGCTCCTCGCGCACGAACGGCGCGCTTGCCTCAAATCGTGCCATATCCATGCGCGACTCCAGCCGGTAGACCGGCAGCTTTGTCAGGTGATATCCCGCGTCCACAGGATATGCAATCCTTTTCTCCGGCTTAACGCCCGCGC
This sequence comes from Clostridiales bacterium, assembly GCA_003486785.1. Taxonomy (GTDB): domain Bacteria; phylum Bacillota; class Clostridia; order Christensenellales; family CAG-138; genus UBA7703. The sequence goes on from DNFZ01000199.1 coordinate 6,539, forward strand.
GGCTGAGTCCCTCTTTCATGCGCGTCATCATCGCCGCAGGGTTCAGGCCGAAATTGCAGGCATAATAGGTGCAAAGCCCGCAGTTGCAGCAGGAGAACACGCCGTTGACGTCGCCCAGCAGCGCGCCGTCTCCGTTTGCCGCCGCGCGCATCGCCTTGTGCGGCTCGACTTTCAGCCCGAGCGCGTTTCTAGGGCACATCTGCGTACAGAGGCTGCACTGGCAGCAGACCGCTTTGGCGAGCTTGACATCGCGCGCAAAATCGTCCGTCTTGGTGGCAACAAGCGGATGATCCGCACGCAGCACGACGATGCCGCCAGTGGTCTTGGTTACGGGTTTGCTCCAGTCGCTCTCCAGCGCGCCCATGCAAGGCCCGCCGATGAGTGCGACAAAATCGTCCGACTGCTTGGGTCCGCCCGCGCGGTCGATCAGCGTCTGGTAGGAGGTTCCAATCGGCACCTCCAGCGTTACAGGCGAGGCAACCTCGCCGGTGACAGTCACGCTTCTGGTCGTCACAGGTACGCACTGCATCGCGCGGTGGATGTTACGCAGCGTAGTCACGTTGAGTACGACGGCGCCCGCGTCGATGGGCAGCCCGCCCGTGGGGACGACCTTGCCGGTCACTTCGTAGACCATCACCTGCTCGTCGCCCGCGGGATAGGTGCTTTTCATGAGCTTGAGCGAGATGCCGCCCCTATCCTTCACCGCGCGTTGGAGCGACTCCACCGCGTCGTGATAATGCTCTTTTGTGCAGATAACGCCGCGTTTTGCTCCCGTTGCCTGCATCGCAAGAAGAAGGCCGGAAATGATCTCCTCCGCGCTATCCCGCATGGTGTATTGATCGACATTCAGCAGCGGTTCGCACTCCGCGCCGTTTGAGATAACGATTTCGGCGTTGCAACGCAGCTTCACATGCGTGGGAAATCCTGCGCCGCCTGCGCCGACCACGCCAGCCTCTTTGATTTTCTCGAGAATATCCGCCATAGTCACAGCTTTCTGAATGAATTCTACTTAGACGATCCTGAGATCGCCGTGCAGCACGCATCTGCGCGCGCGGGTAAAGGATTTTGCGCTCGTTAAGCCTTCGCCCGTCGGGGTCGCGATGGTCAGCGTGGTATATCCTTCCGCTAAAAACCCAAGCCCCGCATAGGACGGCGCGTTTTTCACAAACACCGTGGTGTTCAGCGAAGCCGCCGCCAGCGTGAGGTGCTTGATGTTGGTGGAGTGGATCATCGCCGAATGCTGGCAGCCCTGCTCCGCGCAGATGGCTTCCTCGACTGCCTCCTCGATGGTGGAGACGGTGCAGATGGCGAGCACCGGCATGAGCATCTCCGTGCGCACGAACGGATGGTTTTTGTCCACCCGCGCGATGACGAGGCGCGGATCTCCCGTAAAGCTCACGCCGCTGTCCTTGAGGATTACGGCGGCGTTTCTGCCGACGTAGTTGCGGTTGATCACATATGTATCGTTCTGCTTGACCAGAACGGTGTTGACGATTTTGTCGATGTCGCTGCCTGCGACGAGATAGGCGCCGTTTTGCTGCATCGCGCTGACCAGCTCGTCCACGATGCTCGCAAACGCGAAGACTTCTTTTTCGGCAATGCAGACGACGTTGTTGTCAAAGCTCGCGCCGTCGACGATGTCTTTCGCGGCCTTTTTGATATCGGCTGTGTCGTCCACGATCACCGGCGGGTTGCCGGGGCCTGCCGCGATGACTTTTTTGCCCGTGCGCATGGCGACCTTGACCACCGCCTCGCCGCCCGTGACTGACAGGATCGGAACATCGCTAGACTCCATCATCGCCTTGCCGCTCTCAAGCGTGGGTTCTTTGACCGTGGTGATGAGTGTACCAGGTCCGCCCGCTAGAGCTATCGCCTCGTTGAGTATGCGCATCGCCTCCTGCGAGGCGCGCTTTGCCGCAGGGTGGGGATTGAATACCACCGCGTTGCCCGCAGCGATCATGCTGATTGCGTTGTTGATGACCGTCGAGGTCGGGTTGGTGGAGGGCGTAATCGAGCCGATCACGCCATAGGGCGCGGCTTCGACCAGCGTGAGCCCGTAGTCGCCCGTAAAAGCCTCTGCGTGCAGATCCTCGATGCCCGGCGTTTTCTCCGCGGCGAGGATGTTCTTTGCCTTTTTGTCGGCGACGCGGCCATAGCCCGTCTCCTCGTTGGCAAGCCGCGCGAGAGATTCCGCGTGCTGCAGTGAGGTCTTGCGCATGGCTTCGATCAATCGTCCGCGCTTTTCGAGCGGAAGTTTGATGAGCGCCTTCTGCGCGGCTTTCGCAAGCGCTATCGCCTCTTCCATCGTGTCGCAGAGCCAGTTGCCGTGCATTCTCGATGGCTGATTTTGAAACTTTGCGAGTGTTTCTTCTATGATATTGTCGATCTGCGTATCTGAATATGCCATAGTGCCCTCTTTCTCATCCATCCCGCCGCGCTAAGCTTTGGCTACTTGCTGCCGTATTTTTCAAACACGCGCTCGCCGCCTAGGTCGATGGAGTCGATGATCGCGATGATCGCAAGATCGCTCGGCTTCCCGTCCGTAAATGCGGTCTGCCGCGAAGAGCTTCCGCTGCAGCACATCACAACCTCGCCCTCGCCCGCGCCGACCGCGTCGATCGCGACCAGCGGGCTGCCCTTTTGCTGCATGGTATCCAGATCCAGCGGAGCCACGACCAGCAGCTTCAACCCCGTCAGGGTTTCGGACTTGTTGGTGCTCACGACGCTGCCTTTGACAACCCCAATCATCATATGCTTCTCCTTTGTGTGCGCTAGACTTGCGCACGCTCGATATGAATCTGTAATTCTTTTGCGGTGTCGACCGCCAGCGGGGTGACGATTGCGCCCGCCGCGCAGACGATCGTCTTTCTGCCGCTCTGCTTTGCCTCGACTACTTCCCGCTCGGTCACCAGCGCGAGAACGCCCGAATTTGTGCCCTCGCAGGGCTGATATGTGAAAAACCGGAATCCCATCGAGGTCAGTTGGTCGATCGCCTCCGCCAGACGGGCAAAATACGTGTCTCTGCGGAATTTCGGCGGCTCGAAGTCTAACAGGACATCCACCGCTTTTCCCCAGAGGATGCGGCGCACAAGCGCCTCGGAAAAGTCCTCCGCGTTGTCCCCCGCGCCCATACGTGCCAACAATGCCGTGTTCGGCGCGAGCAGCACCGCGTGCTGAGCGCGCACCAGCATCTCCACCAGTTCGTTTTGCTGCGTTGCCCAGTCGAGGCTGCAACCTGACGTTTCGTCTGCGGTGAACACCGCGTCGCTTAAAAAGACGAGCTGCGTGCGCTTGCCATATTGTCTCGCCAGTACAGCGAGCGCCCGCTCCGGCGCGGGGACAAACCCCGGCACCAGAACCAGCGTATCCGCGTCCCCCGCGAGCGCATCTCTCACATGCGGCGCGGCAGGTACGTCCCGCATCGCGGACTGTGCGCGCTCGATGATCTTCTGAATCTGATCGTCGCTCAGGTTCATGGCTTTTTCACCACGGAAACAATCTCCAGCAGCTCTCCGTTTTTGATGCTGCCTGCGTTGGCCTCTTCCATGTCCAGATGCAGCTCAAGATTGTGCCCTTCTCCGCAGCGCACCGGAACAGCTTCAAACACCAGCGCGCGTACGCCGTCCTTTCGGATGCTGACGAGATCGCCGTTCTGTAACCCCAGCCACGCCGCCTGTTCCGGAGAGATATGCACGTGTCGCATGGCGACGATCACGCCGCTGTTGAGCTCGATTGAGCCCGCGGGGCCGATGATGGTCGCACCCGGCGTGCCTTCGATGTCGCCGGAGAGGCGGACGACGGGCGAAATGCCGAGCCGGAACGCGTCGGTCGTGAGAATCTCCACCTGCGTCTTGCCCCGCGCGGGGCCGAGCACGCGAACCTGATCGATCTTCCCTTTCGGGCCGGCGATGGAGACGGTCTCGCCGGCTGCATACTGGCCGGGTTGGGACAGCGCGCGCTCCGGTTTGAGCGCGTAGCCCCTGCCAAAGAGCGCCTCCAGATCCTGTGCGGAAACATGGATGTGGCGGTTGGAGCCGGCCGCGGGCACAAATTGCTTGCCGGTCTGCTCATATGCGGTTTTTACGATGCGCTCTGTCACCAGTCGCTGTACCTCTGCCCGATCCATCTTTGTTCCCTCTGTCCTGTCTGCTCTATTTGGTGAATAGACGCCTGCGTCCTTTTGTGGCTTTC
>DNFZ01000140.1 GCA_003486785.1 Clostridiales bacterium
ATCCAGGCGCGATAAAACGCCTCGGCGACGATTTGATGCCCCTTCCGGTTTAAATGCCCGCCCCCCAGCGTCGTATTGAAAAACCCGTACGGGATTGTATAATCGGTTTCATATGCGTTTAAAAATGCGTCCCCCGCGTCCACAAACACGATGTCGTTGTCGCTGCAGGCCGCGCGAAAATCATCATAGCAGCGCGTCTCGCGCTCGATGGCGCTCGATCCGTCCCGCCGGATGAGCACGCGCTCATGATACAGCACAATAATCGGTTTTTGATACACCGCGCGCAGAGAGGCAAGCGCCTGATGCAAGGCCTCGTAATAGCTTGTCTCGGCGTTTGCGGCATCCTCCCGCCCGTCTGCGTCCCGGGATGCTTCCGGTGCGCTTTCCCCGCCCGCTTCCGGGGCGCTTTCCCCGCCCGCTTCCGCCGCGCTTGCGCGCGAAAAGCCCGCTATGCCAAACGCGCCGGCAAAGCCAATCTCCATGGACTCAAACTGCTGGCGCAGCAGCGAGATGATCGGCAGCGCGCCAAGCGTGTCGTTTCGGATGCGCCTTGCCGCGCTGAGCGAGCGGGCAAGCGACGCCCCCGCGCTGGCCTCGTCAAAAAGCGGCTGCTCCAGCGCGCTCAGCAGCTCGTCGCTGGTAAAATCCATTCGGGTGATTTCAATCATCACCGCCGCCGCGTCCGGAAACTCCGCAATCGCCGCAGGAAAGCCTTCCACGATCAGCGGCAGCGTATGCCCCGCCGTGCCAAGGTTGTATACCGTTCTGGCTTCCGGATCGAGCATGCGGTTGAGCGCACCCGTCATCGTGTCCTCCTGCATCACCTGCAGGCCCTCCGCGTGCGAGGACCCCATCAGCAGGATATAGTCCGCCTTGAGCGGCTGGCCGCTGTCGTTGAGATAGCCGTTTTCGTCCACCGCGTTGATGCCGTATCCTTCCGCCCCGCGCACAATCCAGCTGTTCGGTGTGCGGATACTTCGAGAATACGCGTTTTCGCGCTGGATGGAAGACGCGCCGCTGCGATAAAAAAATGATAGAAGGTTGGCGCAGAGCAGCGCAAGCGCGAACGCAGCGCCCCAGGACAGGATGCAAAAAACCGTCTTTTTCGCCAAGCGCTTCGCCTCCTGCCTTCCATAAATAATTCATTACTATTGATTGATCCAATCAATCCATTCGTAACGCTTGATAAAAAGTTCTGCGATAAAATATTCCGCGGGAAAGAGAATCCGAAACATCTTTGCTGATTGTAGTAGCCTGCGGGTTTGGTTTTTATCGTATTGCGCGAAAGAGAATCCGAAACATCTTTACTGATTGTAGTTGCCTGCGGGTTTGGTTTTTATCGTATTGCGCGAAAGAGAATCCGAAACATCTTTTCTGATTGTAGTTGCCTGCGCGCGCTTCGTCAAGAGCCGCGTTGGCGGAGAGAATCGCGTGCACAAAAAAAGCCGGGGCGGCTTGCTGCCTTGCCCCGGCCCTGCGTGCCGCGCTACGCTTGCTTTGCGCACACGCGCGGTGAAAGAAAGCTTGATCTCGTCAAGTTGTTACAGCAGCGTCACACAGTTTCGCCCGGCATGCTTGCTCTCGTAGAGCGCGCGATCCGCCCGCTGGATGAGCGTGTAGGCGTTGTCCGCTTCCGTCACCATAGCGGCGCCGATGGATACGGTCACCCGCAAACACTCCGCCCCGCGCGAAAGGCTGGCCTGCGCCACCACCCTGCAAACCTTCTCCGCGATCATGCGCAGCTCCAGATGTGTCACGCCGCGCAGCACCGCCACAAACTCCTCCCCGCCCCAGCGGCCGACGAAATCGTTCTTGCGCATCGCGCTCTGAAACGTTCCCGCAACCATTTTGAGCACCGCGTCTCCCGCGCTGTGCCCGTGCGCATCGTTGATGCGCTTGAAAAAGTCCAGATCCAGCATCATCACGCCAAACGGAATGCCGAGCGAATGAAAATCGTGAATCTGGTTCTCCAAAAAGGTGTCGATATAGCGCCTGTTTGGCAGCTGCGTGAGCGAATCGAACAGCGCGAGCCGCTCCAGATCCTGCACGCTCAGATCGGCGCGCTCACCTAGATGCGAGTTTGAGAAAATCTCCGCCGCGCCCACGATTTCGTCCCCGATGAACAGCGGGCGTATCTTTACATCCACACGCAGGCGGTGCCCGTTTTTGTGATGCAGATACACCTGAGCGTTGCGTGGCGCCCCGTCCTGCAGCGAAAGATGCAGCGGACAGCCGCCAAGGCAGAGCTGCGTCCCCTGCTCGTCCACGTGGTTGAGCAGGTTGTCATAGCAAAATATGCCGATCATTTCCTCCGCAGTAAAGCCGGTGATGCGCGTTGCGCTCTCGTTCCAGAACGTGATCCCTCTGTCCTTGTCCACAAAGTAAACGCCTTCGTGCAGATCGTTGAGCAGATCCTCGCAGTAGCATAGTTCGTAACTCATTGCATTCCATCCAATTGCGCAACATATGCGCATATATTGTTGATTATATTATATCATACGTTGTAACACTCACCATCCACAAATATGCACTTTTTCTCTTTTCTGTCAGGGTGCGCCGTTTCTCCCGCCCGATCCCTCCGGCTTGCGCAATTTTCTCAGCGTGGGGCGTATCTGCGGATGATTGACCAAAGTTTACACATTGTCTGTGTTTGAAACAAAAAACACAACGCCGGAAACAATCATCCGGCGTTGCATGCTTGCTTTCTCCGCACTGCTGCGCGCATAAAAGGTGTAGAATTATGAACCCGGCGAAACCGTCGGCTCGGCGGTCGGCACCGCGGTCGGCGTAGGCGTAGGCGTGGGCGTCGGGGTTGCCGTGGGCGTTGCCGTCGGGGTTGCGGTCGGCGTCGGCGACGGCGTGGCGGAGGTGATCGTGATGTAGATGGCGAACACATAGCCGCTCTTGCCGGTCGCGTTGACCGTCAGCTGATACCAATCGCCGGATTTTCCGGTCACCGTAACCGCTGTGTCCTTCGCGAGCTTTCCCATGCTGGAATAGGAGGTGGAGGGGCCTGTGCGGAAGTTCACGCCGCTTGCGTTGAGCTTGCCCGCCAGGTTCCCGGTCGGGGAGACGCTCGGCGTAGGCGTTGGCGTCGTTGCGCCCGGCGCAGGCGTTGGCGATGTGCTTGTCACCTTCACAAAGCTCGCGAACACATAGCCGGTCTTGTTGATGGCAACGACGGTAACCTTATACCAGTCCCCGCTCTTGTCGAGAATCTTCACCTCGTCATACCGCTGCAGCTTGTCCACCTTGCTGTAGTTGGTGCCGGGGCCCGAGCGCAGGTTGACGCTGTTGGACGAGATTTCGCCCGCGCTCGCCGTTGTTCCGCTCGCTTGATCCACCCTGGAGACGATCTTGACATAGAGCGGCGAGATGTATCCCTCGCTGCCCGTTGTGTGCACCTTCACCTTATACCAGCCGGTCTTCGCGTCCGCGGCGTAGATCGTCAGTCCCGCATTGGCGGCGACGATGGCGAGGCTGTCGCTCTTGCTCGTTGCTTCCTTGCGCAGATTGACCCTGCCGGACGTGCAGCCGAGCGCATACGCACTCAGGCTCGTGTTGTTGACGGTGATGTATTTCCCGCTCACAAAGCCGCTCTTTCCGGTGGAAGGCACGTCGATGCGCAGCCAAGTACCCCGCACCTCGTAGATATTGACCGCCGTGTTCTTCGTGAGCGTATCCACAATCGCGTTTCCCGTGCCCGCGCCCTTGCGCAGGTTGAGCTTGGCGGTGTTGACAAATCCGCTCGCCAGCGCGGTCTCCGCGCGCGCGCTTTGCATCGGCAGCGCGCCAACCAGCAGCGCCGCGCAAAACACGCCGGCCAGCAGCCGAACCCAGGTTTTATTTCGCATATCGTTTTCCTCCCCTGCGATTCTCACCGCGTTAGCGTACTAATTGTACTAATACACTTGCATCATACGCTACAATTTGATTCGTGTCAACGAGAGAAATTCACTTTCACATTCGTTTCACAAATAACACGTACGAAAAGGCCGCACGGTTGCAGCGGGAAGAAGATATATAGTTTGGCGGGGTGGCGCTCCCGCCTCTACGGGCGAAAACCGATTGCGCATGTTGAATTTTTTCTCATAACGATTGACAATATGGGCGGGAATGGTTATATGTAGTGTAAACACTGTAATTGAAAGCACATACTCCGTCGGCTGAAAACACGCAGGATCGACAGAAGAAAGCAAGGGGGAACCATATGGCAATCAACATCGTCGCAATTGCAATCGGCATCATCGCGTGCCTCTTTGGCTACAAAGCGCTCAAAATCTGGCTGGCAATTGTCGGGCTCGTCCTCGGCGCAGCGCTGGGGTACTA
>DNFZ01000055.1 GCA_003486785.1 Clostridiales bacterium
CCTCCAAAAGAGCGAGCGCCCGGATTTTCTCTCAAAGCACGGCGAACTCGGCATGGAGGTCACGCGTGCCGCCATCGAAGAATGGGCGCAGCAGGAGGCGGACATGAACCGTCACTTTGGTGGCGATATGCCTGGCGAGGCGGTAGAACAGGCGATCCTTGCGGACAGCGACAACGAAAACACGATCGCAAACGGCACGGAGGAAGGAGAAGACAGCTTCGCCATTGAACTGCCGCCGGACGTTAAGGAGATGCACATCGGCCGCATCATCGAGCGCATTGCGGACAAAACCCTCGCGCGCAAAGGCTACCAACCCTGCCACGCGTGCTGGCTCTACATCTTTAGCGAGACGACCGGGCTCGACAGAACCGACATGCTCCGCGTGCAGGCGTTTGTAAACGAGCAGGAGGATGCGCTGCTGTTCGATAAGATCCTCGTCAAGGTCGGCTGCCTGCTGTATGTGCTCGTGCGCGGTGAAGTGCTCAGCGAGGTTGCGCTGAGCGCGCGCGTATTGCTCCGGTTGCATCGGCGGGCGCGGTGGTTGTCGTTGCAAAACGGGCAGAAGAAGGGCGCGAGCAGATTTTTCCGATTTGGTTGATATCGATGCGATCGCAGGCGGCGTTGTGTCGCCAGAAACAAAAAACGCCCCATATCGGGACGTTTTTCTCGTTTGGTGGAGCTTACCGGATTCGAACCGGTGATCTCTACACTGCCAGTGTAGCGCGATAGCCAACTTCGCTAAAGCCCCGAGACGCAAGTGCTATTATAGTGGAAAGGCGTAATTTTGTAAAGACAAAAATTCACGTTTGCGACAATGTTTTTTTCGCGGGTTTCTCCCGGGCAGACCCTCGTTTCCATAAAAGCAGCTCAAAAGCGTAAGTACAATCGCATGCAAAACAGAGCCGACAACAGCAGAAAAACTGCATCGATATACGCCAAAACGCTTGAAAGTATGAACTTTTTGCGGCAATCATGCAAGCGGTTGGCGGGCTATGCTATAATAGCGTCGACTTCAGATAAGGTGAAACAATCGATGGCAAACAGCAATCCGTTCTTTCGGCTGGAGCCGAAGGGCGACTCTTCCAGAACCGAAGCAATCCATGAAGAATCCCAAGCGCTCTTCACGGCGCGAAAAAAGCCGCACTCGCTGCTGCTCGGCGTCGTGTTTACGTCGCTCAAGCTTACGGTGCTGGCATTTATCGTCGTAGGGTTTATCGCGATGGGGCTCGTGCTCGGCGTGGTCAAGGCGTATGTTGAGACGACACCGACGCTGGATGTCGCGCAGCTGACGATTTCGGACTATACGAGCTATCTATACGACATGAACGGAAATCTCATGAGCTCGATTGCGGATGTGGAATACCGCGACTGGGTGGATATAGAGAGCATTCCGGACATGCTGAAAAACGCGTTTATCGCGGTTGAGGACGTACGCTTTTACAAGCACAGCGGCGTGGACTTCAAGCGCCTGTTTTCCGCCACGCTGGAGATTCTTGGCAACAGCAACTCCTCCGGCGGAAGTACGATCACCCAGCAGCTCATCAAAAACAAGGTGCTCGGTTCGCAGAGAAACTATAAGCGAAAGATACAGGAGGCGTATCTGGCGCTCGAGCTGGAGCGCATCATCGACAAGGACACGATTCTCGAGGCGTACCTCAACGATGTCGATCTCGGCGATCGCAACTATGGCGTGAAGGCTGGAGCAAAGGATTTCTTCGGAAAAGAGCTTTCCGAGCTGACGGTGCGCGAATGCGCTATGTTGGCGGGGCTCACGCAAGCGCCGTTTCGTTACAATCCGCGCAAAAACATGTATCAGCGCGACAAGATGGAGGTTACCGACGAGCGGACGAATCAAGTGCTCTCGCGCATGTATCAGGCGGGATTTATCACCAAAGATCAGTATGACAACGCATTGACCGAGCAGGTGAAGATCGTTGAAATCAGCGAACAAAAGCAGATGTATGAAATGGCATATTTTGTCGAGTACGCCATCAGCGATGTTGTGACGCACCTGCTTGAAAAACGCGGGCTGAGCAATACAACAGCCAACCGCAGCGCGGTGGAAAACGAACTGCGCACAAGCGGATACCACATCTATACGACGGTAGATCCTATCGTGCAAAAGACCGTTCAGGATACGCTGAGCAGCTGGGATAAGTATCCGTCTCTTGCGGATACGTCCAAATCCCTGCGCGTGGAGGTGAAAGAGGACGGCACGGTCATTGAAACCGTAGAGCCGCAGTCGGCAGCGGTGGTGATGGACTATCACACCGGCGAGCTGCGCGCCATCATCGGCGGCAGAAACGAGCCCATGGTACGCAAGGGCATCAATCGCGCCTCTCAAAGCTATACGGAGGTAGGCTCCTCAATCAAGCCGCTCGCGCTCTACGGGCCGGCGCTCGATCTGGGGTATTCCCCGGCGAGCATCACCTATAATATGGAAGGCGCTATCGCGGGCTGGAACACCGAGAAAGGGTACCCGTCGGGCGGACTGGACTCCCGATATGGACCGGTCACCTTCCGCCGCGCGCTGGTCAGTTCGCTCAATGTGCCGGCGGCGCATGTGCTGATGGACGATGTAACGCCCGCGATTTCCGCGCAGTATCTCTATGCGCTGGGCGCGACGGAGAATAAGATCAACGTTGACGGAGCAGGCCTTGCGCTTGGCACCTCCGGCTTTACGCCGATTCAGATGGCGGCGGCATACGCTACGATTGCAAACGGAGGCGTGTATCAGGAGCCGCTGTCGTTTACGAAAGTTCTCGACGCCGACGGAAATGTCATTCTCGATGCTGACGAGGTGCGCGATACACACCGTGTATTCCAAAAGAGCACGGCGTGGCTTTTGGTGGATATGTTGACCGATGCGGTAAAAACCGGCACGGGCACAAAAGCGAAGATCAACGATATCACCGTCGCGGGCAAGACGGGCACCAACTCGGACTATGCCAGCGTATATTTCGCGGGCATGACGCCGTACTATGTATCTACGCTCTGGGTCGGGCACGACTATCCGGTCAACAAGCTCAAAAAGGGCTCTTCCGGCGGAAACGAAGCCGCGCCGCTCTGGCAGGCGTACATGGCAAAGATTCACGAAGGGCTGAGCGATAAACCCATCATCGACGCGGACCCGACCTCGCTCGGACTCGTCAAGCGTACGGTCTGCTCTGTCTCCGGCCTGTTGGCGACAGACGCCTGCAAAAACGACGAAAACCATAAGCCGGTAACGGAATGGTTTTTGGCGGAAAAAGCACCGACAACCTATTGCGACATGCATGTCACGCTGAGCATATGCTCTGCGGAGAACGCGCTGGCAACCGAGTTCTGTCCGGAGAATTCCGTTTCGCAGGTCAACTACGTTCTCGTCCGCCCGGATCATCCGCTCTATCAGTTTGACGACGAGTATCTGCTCAAGGCGCTGCCGACTGCGATACGCACAGAGTTGACCACGGACGAGTTTATCGACAGCATTAAGATTTGCACGGTGCATGCGGACGGATCGCTCTCTATCTTCGCGCTCAAAACGCAATCGCAAGACCTGATTCAACAAATTTCGGACTATCTCAAGACTGCGAGCAATGTTCCGCCGGAGATGAGCGATCAGATCAAAGACGGTATCGCCAACCTTCAGGTTGCACTCAGCGGGTATCAGTACTCCGAGATTGAGCCGCTTTATGTGAAGCTTTCCAATGATTTTATTGCGCTGCAGAACTATATGGCGCAGCAGACGCAGAACAACAACGGAGGTTGATCGCATGACGAAGCAGGAGGACGCGGGCAGCAAATGCGCGCTGGAAGAGGCGTATACGCAAGAACGTGCGCGTCTTTTCGCGCTCGCCGCAAAGGATGAACCACAGGGAGAGTACCGCAAGCCCGTCTTTGGCGAAGGGGTGCGTGGCGCGCGTATTGTTCTCATTGGCGAAGCGCCGGGAGCGGAGGAGACGAAGCTCGGCCATCCGTTCGTCGGCAAGGCGGGCAAGCAGCTAGACGCGCTGTTTTGCCGCTTTGGCGTGATGCGCGAGGACGCATTCATCACAAATGTGGTGAAATATCGCCCCGTTGTCCGTTCCGAAAAAAGCATGCGCAACCGTACTCCGCTGCCCGCGGAAGTGAAAGCAGCGTTGCCGCTGCTCAAAACGGAACTGCTCAGCATCGCTCCGAAACTGATCCTCACGCTCGGCAACACGCCGCTCAAGGCGGTATTCGCGCTCTCGGCGCAGAAGCCGCCAAGCATTGGAGCAGCGCACGGACAATTGCTGAAGATAGACATCGATGGGATTGCAATATCGCTTATCCCGCTCTATCATCCCGCCAGCGGCATCTATAACCGCGCATTGGTCGAGGTGATGGAGCAGGATGCTGCATTTGTCGGCAGCGTGGTGCGTGCGCTTGAAGGCTAGGCGCTTTTCGCCTAAAACTGGCGATACTATACGGCTTACATTAAATTGTGGTATAGTAAACATTAGAAGTATTTCGAAATTTAGATTGAATCATACAAGGAGCATAGTATGGCGCAGAAGATTTTAATTGCAGACGACGATCAGGTCGTACACGAGGCGCTGGGCATCTATCTCAAAGCCGAAGGGTTTGAGGTTGTCGACGCGTTTGATGGCGTTTCCGCTATCGAGAGCATCACGCCGGAGGTCGTACTCTGCGTGCTGGATATCATGATGCCGAAGATGAGCGGGATCGAAGTCTGCCGCGAGATTCGCAAGACTTCACAGTTGCCGATCCTTATGCTCACCGCAAAAGGCGAGGAGATCGACCGCATCGTCGGCCTGGAACTCGGTGCGGACGATTACATCGTCAAGCCCTTCAGCCCGCGCGAGGTGGTCGCCCGCATTAAGGCGGTACTCCGTCGCGCGAGCGAGCAGCCAAAGAGCGACACGAGCGTGATCTCCTACAACGGGCTGACGATTGATCTTAAGAGCTATACGGTGACGCTTCGCAATCAGGCGGTGATCTGCACGCCCAAGGAGATCGAAATCCTGCACATGCTCGCCTCCAATC
>DNFZ01000214.1 GCA_003486785.1 Clostridiales bacterium
GCATGGTCTTTTGTTTTGTCTGCATACTTGCGTTTACCTACTCCTCCGAACCGTGAGCCGGATCGCGCGGCAACTTTGATTGAGGCAATCATTCCCTCTCAAAGCGCTTGACTGAAGACGGGCTGTAGGCGAGCGCGCCCGGTGGGCGATGAAGCGAGCCGAAAGCCCAGTGAGCAAGGGAGTATTCCGAGTCGCTTCAGCGGCGAAGGAAGACGACCTTTGCGAACTGTGAACCCGGGAGAGTAGGTAGCCGCCGGGATCCAAAAACAGAACGTCCGCTAATGCGGACGTTCTGTTTTTCTATCCCTGACTATTATCTACTCTTTCGTTCACGAGCCAAATCGCGCGCAGCGCTTGACTTGCGACATGACGGAGCGGCGCGCTGCCAGTGGCAGAGCAAGCGCCGCGGAGGGTGAACGCCGGTACCGTAGGTACGAAACAATCCAGTGGATTGTTGAAAGGCGCGAACGGGCTGACATTTATGGCAGCCCTGGGAGGTAAGCAGCGGAGTTCTAGGAAGCCGCTTCAGCGGTGACGCAGAACGACGACTGCGCACCGAGCGGGAGCCGAGCGCCCGCTGTGCGGGATGAAGCGAGCCGAAAGCCCAGTGAGCAAGGGAGTATTCCGAGTCGCTTCAGCGGCGAAGGAAGACGACCTTTGCGAACTGTGAACCCGGGAGAGTAGGTAGCCGCCGGGATCCAACAAAACAAAAGACCATGCACCGCATGGTCTTTTGTTTTGTCTGCATGCTTGCGTTTACCTACTCCTCCGAACCTTGAGCCGGATAGCGCGGCAACCTCACTGGAGATAATGCTTGCATCTCAAAGCGCTTAAGATAAGAACAGCCTCCGCTTACGTACGGTTCTCCTTCAGAGCAGCAAAAAACCGGTCTCGGATTCCGTTGAACTGATCACCGATGGGCTTGGCGAGCGTGAGGTCTTTGATCATACCTTCAAACTCCTGCATTGTTACCAATTTTACATCGGCGGTTTCCCCGGCTTGCAGACGGATGTCCGAGAGCGGAACATCCCGCCTCAGCAAATAGTGATCGACAAAAGAATCCCGCGTTTTCTGCGTTCCGAGCAGGATCAGTTCCGATTCGTCGGCCACGATACCGGTCTCTTCCTCCAGCTCTCGCCTCGCCGCCTGAAGACTGGTCTCTCCGGCAAGCGCAGCGCCGCCCGTGTTTTCCCAATGGTTTGGGTAGCTCTCCTTCCGTGAATCACGCAGCGTTAAAAGAATACTTCCGCTCGAATTGACCGTCCAAACGGACACCACCAGATGATACAAGCCCGGCATACCCGGCGTCCCTCTGATATGCGTCCGATTGAGCGAAATTCGCCCGGCATCGTATAAATCCCAAAGTTCCATCTTCTGCCTTTCGTCGGATACCTGCACAATCGAGAAGCGCAATCGCTACATAAACAGCACAAGCCCGATCGGCAAAAAGATGGCGAGTATGAAATCCAATACCTTGATCTTTGTCACTTTCAATAGATTCAGCCCGATGGCGAGAATCAGCAGCGAGCCAACGCAGGTCATTTCGGCAACAGCTGCATCGCTGAGCACAGGCGCGAGAAACTGCGCCAGCAGCGTGATCCCGCCCTGATAGAGAAACAGCGGTACGGCCGAGAGCAACACGCCCGCACCGAGCGTGCTCGCAAAAATGACCGCGCTCACGCCGTCGAGAATGCTTTTGGTAAACAGCACTTCGTGATTGCCCGTCAAGCCGCTGTTGAGCGAACCCACAACCGCCATCGCGCCGACGCAGTAGAGCAGCGTCGTGGTGATAAACGCTTCGCTAAAGGTTGACCCGTCTTCGGATTTTGAAGCAAGCTTTTGCTCCAAGCCGCCGACAAAGCGGTTGAAGCGGCCGTCGAAATCGAAAATCATACCGATCGCACCACCGACGACGATAGAAATGGTTGCAATCAGTGCATTCTGTCCTTTGAGCATGCCGCTGATGCCGATGTAGATGACCACAAGGCCAAGGCCTTGCATAATGCCGCCGGAGACGCGCTCAGGCAATCCTTTTTTGAGCAACAGCCCAAGTGTGCCGCCCACGAGAATGGCGGCAGCGTTGACGATGGTTCCAATCATGAGAAGGGTGTCCTTTCCAAGTATGCCACGCGGCATAGCAACCGATAGCATTTAAATATTCTGTATGATTATACGTCATTTGCGCGGGAAAAGAAACGACGAATGAAAACCATTTGTTTCACTCCTGGACGAAACGGCACATGGGATACCCTTCTTCAAGATCAACAGCGCGGTAAGCGAACGATTGACTGAAAAAAACGCAATAAAACGCGTTTTTATACGCCTTGTAGCCGTAACCAATCAATGTTAGCATATGACAAGTCTGGTTGTATATCCATTTTTGAGAACCAATCGTGCATTCATAATACCTGCGAGACATGGGATGGGAGATTTTATATGAAGAAAACGTTACTATGTGTGCTTTTTTGCCTCATGGGCTGCTTTCTTTTCAGCGCGTGCGTACCGCCTGCCGTTCCGGAGCCATATGGCATCATGCAGCCGACGGACGCCCTGTTTGTTGGATTAGATCAGCTCAAGCCGCAGGCGGTATCCGTGCAGACGAGTACGCTTGGGCAGGAGAGTTACTATATCGTAGTAGATGACGGGTTCGGCATGAAGGGGTTTATCGCGCAGCATTGCACGAGTTATCGCGCGGCGATTTCGGCCGTAACGAGCATTGGCATCAATAGAGCGCACGTTACCGTTCGTGCGAGCGAACTCATAAACGGACCAAATCGAGCGCTCGGTGCGGAGGATACGTTTTTTCAAGATGCGATACAAGAACAGTTTTTTCGCGATAAGAGTAATGACATCTCGTCCGTCATCACTGCAATGGCGAACAATTATCAGCAGAACAGCAATCAGGTGATGATACTCGTCTCCGATCTTATGATTCCGACTGAGGACGATTGCATGAAAGCCGCAGCAGCTCTTTATGACGCGGTATTAAAACCCGAACGCTCAACGCTTGGGCTGATTGGCATCGTCGGCGATTTTCGCGGCTCAATAGAGAACCTGCCCGTGAGCCCGACCACCGGGTATAAGCGCAAGCTTAGCGACTATATGGTGCTACAGCGCGAAGAGAATGGCAGCTTTCGTCACCCGCTCTATATTCTGTTTATGGGCAACGATCAAGCGGTGCTCAGCGCCATGCAAAAAGCGCTCACTTCGCTTGAGAATGGTGGTATGTTGGACGAATCCACCCCGCATTACGCGCTGTATTTTTCGGAGTATGATGCACAACGCCGCGTGAAAGACGATATATACTCCACATTCAATCTGGGGTGTCAGGATTACAACCGCGCAGATTACCAATCTGCATTCCTCGTTCGAGGCATCGAAAACGAAGACGGGAAAATTTTATACCCAGCAAGCATGAGCGTGGCAGACGAGTATCAACAGTTGATGAAAGACATCCCTATCACGAAGATATACGACGCAAAGCGCGGCAACACAGAGAAGAACGTTCGGATTCGCTGCACAGTGCCGTTTGATCTGAGCGATTCTTCAGAAAACGGCGCAAGCATAGCGGATAAGCACCGCCTGCTTGTTCCGGCGGAAAAAGTTGCGATCTCGAAGGAGGACTATTCCATCTCCGCTGAGATAAAAATATTGGAATACGTCCAGAAAGACCCAGCAAAACCAACTGCCAGCTGGATAGAGCCGGATGCAGGAATCGTAAGGGTCGAGAGCGCGACACTGGATAAAAACAGCGAAAAAATAGAGGTTGTCCTTTCTGTGAACACAGGCAGGCTCAGCCGCGACGTGCCGTTGCTCTGCTCGGTTGGCATCCGCGTGACGCTGACGCCGCAATGGGAGTCGATCAGCGCGCTTTATGACACGACGTGGATTGAGGAGCTTACGCTCAATCTCAAAGAGTTTGATCAGGAGTCGGTCCGGCAGGAGTTGATTCCCACGTCTGCGCGCTATACATATGCGACCACGGCAAAAACGCCATATCTTGCCAATCTATTCAGCGGCGGAGTTGCGGAGCAGCAAATAGAATTGATCAGAACCAATGTGCGGGAGAAAACGGGATCGTTTGTTCAGACGACGCTGTTTGGCATTGTTGTTCGCGACATGCCCGTTAAGTATATCGATAACTATTCCTGGGAGTCGACCGAGAGCTTTGGCGGGTGGGCATTCAGCGTAAAAGAAGTCGAAATCATCCGCGCGGCGATCGACTAATGATAGAAGAAGATATTGGGAGGATGAGGAACGATGGATGCAAATGTGAGAAGAAGAGTCAGCGCGCGCGTGATCGCGACCATGATTCTGGCTGCGGCGCTTGCGCTGATTCCGCCGATATTGTACTACGATATGATCTATGCCGAGTTTTTTCTTGAGGACGCGGCAAAAAGCGTGGCGAATCAGTTTTTAGGCGCGATGCGGTGGATCCATGCGGGAGGAATTCTTGCGGTTTGGTTGCTCAATTTGATTTTTTTCACCGTGAATCAAAGAAAGGGTGACAGCGGATCGAAACTCAAAAGCCGTACCTTGCTTCAGAATGTGCTCAATATTCTTTTCATCATACTCTGTGTGGCGTCGATGATCGGGTTTCGCTTCGTATTGTCCGCGGAGACATGGATCGGCACGATGATTCCCCGCGCGGATACCAGCAGGGTGATCGTATGGGCGCCATATTATATAGTAGCCCTGTGCGGATGGTTTCTCTGGCGTTTTTGCAGAAACGCGGCGCCCGCGACCAATAGCCCCGTGACTTGGCCGATTGCGAGATGGATCGACAAGAACATGACGCGCGCGGAACGTAAGCGCTGAAGGAAGGGAACGCATATGAAAAAGTTTGTACTTGTAGCCATCGGCGGTACGGGCATGCGCGTGGCGCAGTCCCTTGTTGCGCTGGCTGCATCGGGATTTTTAAGCGATCTTTGTGGGCCGGAAACAGACTATCTGCTGGAGATTCGGCTGGTGGATCTGGATATCGTAGCGGGCAGCGACAAGATAGAGCTTGAGGAAATGATTCGTGCGGTCAACGATGCGATTCCGCATCTTTCCATTATCGTGGATGAAGACACGGCGGACACTCGCTGGAAAGCGAAGGGGGTTGACGCATGGCAGAGCCTTCATCCGCCGATTGACGATCGCAGCACGCTCAACGATCTCGTGCGCGAGGGGTATTTGGATGAAACCGAGTCATTGGCGTTTCACGCGCTTTTTGCCGAGGACGACCGCTCTATGGTGCTGCGCCGTGGCTGCAAGGGCAGGCCGCGCATCGGGTCGCTCCTCTGGGCAGAGCATTTTGATCTCGACTGGAAAAGCAAGAGCGGGTTCTGGCAGTCGATCTTTGGCGATATCAGCCCGGAGGACGAGCTGCGCGTGATGTTCGCCGGCTCGGTTTTTGGCGGAACGGGGGCAAGCGGAACGCCGACGCTCGCGCAGAAATTTATCCGCGCCTGCCGCGAAGGGAAAACCGGTAACACCGCGTCCTTTGCGCGGCATGTGGCGCTCACGCTCATGCTGCCGTATTTTGACGTGGGGCAAGATACCGACGTGGATAGCGGCTTGTTTTCGATCAACAGCAAGATGGCGCTGAAATATTACGAAACATCCGAAATTCTATCCGAGGTGGAGTTTGCGCAGTTTGTGGGCGACGATCGCCGCCAGATGGAGAAGAAGGACGAACAGGGCGTCTGGAAGCGCGTTCGGCTAGACCGTAACAGCCGTGTAGACGAGGGGCAGAACGACCCTTCCATGCCCGCGGAGCTTATGGCGGCAATCGGCGCTTGCCGCTATTTCGCAAACGATATCCCCAAAGCCGACAATGTGCAGCGAAAGGTGTATGTGCCGCTGAAATGGAGCAGCGCAAACTCGGAACGCAATGTTCCTGCGGAGGAAGCCGTCTTACTCGATAGTTTCGATTATTTTCCGGTTTCCAACGGTGGCGCGGACGCTGGCCGTGTTCGCTCTGTAATCGACTACATCCTGCGATTGGAGCGCTTTTGCCTGATGCTGGGAACATACTATCGCAGCAGCGCAGCAATGAACCTTTCATGGAGCTTTCGCCCGGAGATATTTCGTACGGTTTGGCGCAAGAAGAAAGATCTGAACGAGGCGTACGAGAGCCACATAGACGGCGTCGGTGCGCCGCTCGCGTTTGCAGAGAGCATGTTCCGCTGGCTGGAGGAGCTGGATCATCACGGCATGCAGACGCTGCTTAAAATCGAGGGCGATGCGCAGCGAAACACGCCCCATATTCAGCAGGTTTTTGAGCGCGCCGCGCGGGAAGGCTCAACCAGTCCGGACGTGCTCGACATCCCCTGCGCGCAGATCGCGACGCAGATGAACTCGGCGCGCGTTGATCCCGAAGGCGCTACGAAATATTTCGTTTCTTCCCTGATGGAGTGCTGCGTGCTCCGCAAGCAATAACCGATCAATACGGAGGCAGAGATAATGTCGTTTTATCATTGGTTCTCGTCCCATCCCAACGAAATAACCCTCAGCGGCGACACTCGAAAAATGCAGGATATCGCAAAAGAGCTGCGCATTGTGGACGCCAAGCAGGAGGCAAGGCCGAAGCAGACGGATTTTCGCAGAATCAGCTCTGTGCCGGATATTTGGAGCCAGCATCGGCTCTTTGAGATGCTGCTGCTCAACACAGCGGAGGATCCGAGCTATTTGGAGTATGAAGCGATTGCCAAACGCGAATGGCGCGCCATGCTTGCGATTCTCGTTTTGGCGGAGTCCTACGGTGTGAAAATTTATACCGAGACGATCCGCTTCTCAGACAAAGTATCCAGCGCATATCTACGCTCGGCATACAACACACGGCCAAACGCGGAATCATGGCCGAGCATGGAGATCTATTACATCAAGGCGGGAGATGTGTCCTATCCTGTTGCGATGTCTTCACCGACGGTGCATGTGATACCGACCAAGGATGCATGGCGCAATCTGCGGGTCGTGTACGATGGGCAGATCCCGTGGCTGACGGACAATCAGGTGCATGCCCCGGTCGTGGACGACGACGGCCGCGCAACGCCGTTTATGCTCGGCGAAAAAGAAGCGGAGAAAGCCCCCGCCATGATGCCGGTTCACGCGCTTTTGCTGCAACGCTGGCTCGAGAAGTATCGTGAAACCCTTGCGGCGGAGCAAAAAAGAAACGCGCAGGCAACCGTGAAGCAAGAGGTTCGCCTCATTCAGGAGTTTGAGGACGCGCTTACCGAGGCGTTTCGGCTCGTTAAGCAACGCATGCCGGACATGTCAAGCTTTTTTACCGCGGCAGAACAGCAGGACGGCATGAAGATTGGAGACCTGCACGTGCCGAAAGATCTGCGCCTCTTTTTGGATCGTGCGTTTTATTCCATGATCGATCAGGCATCGTCGCTGCCAAAGGTGCTCGATACGCACCGCTTTGCGGGCGGCATCGGCGAGGAGTGCCTCGTGAGCAAAATGCAGCCCGACGGAAAGTGGGCGCATTTCTTTGTTGCAATGCCGGTAACAGCGGTGTTCTGGCGTCTCTGGCGCGACAACGAGCGGCTCAACCCTGTTTATGCGCTCGAGAGCGTTTTTTCGCCGGACGGCGTTTATCTCAACAAGATTCGCGCTTCGGTTGCTATCGGAGATATTACGTTCTCTAAGACATATAACGTGGCGCAGATCGATTCGGATCCCTGGAGAAACCTGTGCGTCGCGGGCATCTGGCCGCGCCAGAAGATATCGGATTGGGAGGATTATTACCTCTTCTGCAACGCGATCAACGGCTATCGTGTTGAGCCGGAGAACGAGAATATGATCACCTATGAGAAGACGTATTCCGACAAAGAGGGGCTGGAAGGCACGCTCAACTACTANNAAGCTCTTTAAGGACAACAAGCTTATTGGGTTTATGCAGGTTCGGGAGCGGCAGATGATCCTGCCCGGCGAGAAAACGAGCGTCTATCGCGCGTCGATCGACTTCGGTACCTCCGCAACCACGCTTTACGGCGGGGTGGATGACAATGAGCCCGGTAAGATTTCCGGTATGAATCTGTGGAGTTTGCCGCTGGTGAATACGATTGATCTCAATGGCAACGAGACATCCAGATTGGAGCAATACTTCTTCCCACCGCTTCCCTTGCCTTTGAATTATTCCGTATCACGGCTCAACAGGGCTGAAGTTGCGTCTGTTTCGTATGACAAGTTGCTGAGAAGTCCGGCGATGTTGAGCACTTACTTGGAATGCATTCCATTGCAGACGGTTTTAGCAGATGCTTCGGATAGAATCGGCCCAAGACAGATGCTTGCTGACAGCTGGATTTACTTCCGTGCATTCATGCCGTCCAGAACTCACATATGGCCTAAACTTCACTCAAATCTGAAATGGTATCAATCATCACCAGTGAATCAATATCGGATTCAAACGATATTGACAGAAATGATGATGATGATCGCGCTTGAGGCGCGGGTGAATCGTTGCGGATCAATGTCTATCACGGCATCCTATCCACTTTCCTTTGATTTGAGCACAAGGAACACATATTTTGATGCGCTGAATGCGATGCTGGAGGTAACGTCAAATCTGACCGGTTTGACCGTACTGCCGCCTCCGGTAGATGACAAGAAACCTGTAACTGAACGCAACATCAAACCGTTGGTGGGAAGTATAACAGAGAGCGAAGCTGTCTATCGCTATTCGGTTGCAAGTGACAGTTACAATCAAAACTATTTCGTAATCGATATCGGTGGTGGATCGACGGATATTTTTCTGAGTTTGATAGATGACAATCACCGCAGAAACTCATACTCGACCTCATTAGGGTTTGGGGCGCGAACAATACTGATAAACAAACTTAAGCTAAACAAGAATCTGCTTTTGCATAAGCTAATGCAGCAAACTGGGCTCGTTAGCAATAGTGTCGTTCGAGACTATAGCCGTTTTATTCTCGAACGGACATCTTCAATAGGACACAGCTTTGTGGAAGACCTATTCTCGATGAAAATACAAAGAGATGTCAACAATCCGGCAGCAGCCGGAGCACCCGAGAATTATGGCGAAGCTTTTATCATCTCTTGTGCGGCTAGCAATGTTGATCCTTCTCTGTCAAAGAACGATCCTCAAGCATATAAAGAAGGAGTTTCATTTCTTGAACTGAAAAAACGGATTGCATTTTATCTTGCTGCAAGCATCTGGCTCTCCGGCATGATGATTCGCGGGGGACAGAATTCGGGAATGAATGTTTCTCTGCTGTTTGCCGGCAACGGCTCCAAGATGATCCGATGGTTGACGCCTGACATCGACCGAATTCGATACTTCATCACTCTTATGTTCCAGAAAGCTTCGGGAGCCGCTATAGATCGTGAACAGATGAACTGCCGTTTCTCCACAAGACCAAAAGAAGAGGTAGCTTATGGAGCGCTAGCAGATTTTCCGGCCGGGTTTGTTGCGGAAGAGGGC
>DNFZ01000173.1:0-2904 GCA_003486785.1 Clostridiales bacterium
CCAGATGATCCGCGAGAAACCGGATGCCGCACTCCAGCGTCATCATCTTTGCGCCCGTGGGCAGCATGGCCTTCTCTGCCTGGGTCAAACTCTTACCGCAGGTGGAAAGATATCCACGCACATACGCATCGTACAGCTGCAAATCAAAATGAACACGCGACAAAACCCGCTCGTCCTCGGCGGCGGTGGACGCGCCGAACCGAATCGCATCCCCAAAGTCATTGACCGATAGGCCGGGCATCACCGTGTCCAGATCGATCACGCAGAGCGCTTTGCGCGTGGTTGCATCAAAGAGTACGTTGTTAATCTTCGTGTCGTTGTGCGTCACCCGAAGCGGCAGCTCGCCCGCCGCCTGCAGATCGACCAGCCTATGCGCAAACAACTCGCGCGCAAGCGCAAAATCGATCTCGCGCGCAACCTCTCCGCGCCTACCTGCGGCATCGTGCAAAACCGCGCGGTGAAGCGCCGCATACCTGGCGGGGGTGTCGTGAAACTGCGGTATGGTCTGCGCGAGTGCTTCCGCCGGGAAATCTGCAAGGTGATTTTGAAAGCGGCCAAACGCCACCGCGCTCTCGTAAAACAAGGCAGAATCCGCGCGCTGATGACACACGCTGTTTTCCACCAGCGCATACACGCGCCAGTATTCGCCGCCCTCTTTTGCATAGTTTATCCCCGCATGCGTCGGCACCAGGCGCAACACGCCGCGCGGATCGTCGGTCTTCGTCCGCAGATGCGCCGTCACCAGCTCGATGTTGCGCATCAGCGCTTCGGGCGCGCGAAACACGGATGTGTTGATGCGCTGGAGGATATAGCGCGCGCCGCTGTCGCAAGTCACGAGCTGCGTGCCGTTGATGTGCCCGCTGCCGTAGGGCTCGCTGGAGACTGGCGCGCCAAGGAGCGCAAAACAAGAGAGCACGGATTGCATGCCGATCGATTCCTCCGATTGTTCTGTTTGGATGAAAAAACCGAAAACGCGTTACCTGTCTTTTTTCAGCAGCGCCTTTATGCCTTTGACCGGCGCATGGTTCAGCAGATGGACAATGCCCTCGACCTTTTGCGGGGAGATGTCGGACTCCATGCTCATCATCCTCAGCGGCGTGGTGTAGAGTACGTGATCTACGATGCCGCCGTCCACCTCGTTGGTCTGGGTCGCCTTTGCAGCGATCCTGCGGCCGATGAAGCCGAGTAGCCAGCCAAGCAGCGTGTGCTTTACCTCGCTGAGGGTGACGTTAAGGGTGTGCTTCTCGCCTTTTTGCCGCTCCCGCGCGGGAATCTCGCGGCCGAGCACGGCGGCAAACGCGCTGTCCGGCACGTCGATTCCGCCGGAGAGATCATAATAGCACGGGGCAGCTGCGCGGTGATCCGGCACACGCGCGTCCGCGTCCGGCGCGGCTGTTATCTGCGCGCTGAGGCGAATATCCCGGCTGGAGGCGGAGATGCGGATCTCATATGCGCCGCCCTCGACGCGCCAGTCCGAAGCCACCACGTCGTAATAGCTCAGATCCCGCCGCGTGAGCGTAAATGAGACGCGCTTCGTCTCGCCGGGCAAGAGTAAAACCTTCTCGAATCCCTTCAACTCCTGCTCCGGCGCAAACATCACACGCGACCGATGGGCAACATAGAGCTGCACCACCTCGGCCCCGGCGACCTCGCCGGTGTTGGTCACGGCGAGGGAAACATCCAGCGTCTCGCCTTCGTTGAGATGTGCCGCGCGCAAGCGCAGGTTGGAATATGAAAACGCAGCATATGAAAGCCCGTGCCCGAAGGGATAGCGTACTGCTTTTTGCGCAGTGTCATAATACCGGTAGCCGACGAACACGCTCTCGCGATACTCCACCGTGCGCGTATAGCCGGGGAAATATCGATCGCTCGGTGTATCCGCAAGATGAAGCGGCCAGCTTTCGGCGAGCTTGCCGGAGGGAGAGATGGCGCCTGAAACAAGATCGGCCACCGCGCCGCCTATCGCTTCGCCGCCCAGATGCATGAGCAGTATGGATTTGACGTGCTCCGCCCAGTCGAGCTCGACCACTGAGCCGCAACAGAGAACCACCGCAATATGCGGGTTTACCGCCGCAACGCGCAGGATGAGCGCGACCTGATTTTCTGGCATGGCGAGGGACGAGCGGTCAAACCCCTCGGACTCATAGCGATCCGGCAAGCCCGCATAGATCAGCACCGCGTCTTTTTGGCGGGCAAGGTCGCAGGCTTCGCGCATCAGCGCTTCGTCCGGCGCATCCGTTGCTTCCCGGTAGCCTTCGGCATATTCCGCCGCTATGCCGCGATTGCGCAGCTCCTCAAGCGGGTTTTCGATGGTCAAGGGCTGCACCTTGCTGCTGCCCGCGCCCTGATAGCGCGGCGTTTGCGCAAAGGCGCCGAGTACGGCGATGGTTTTCCTCGGGGCGAGCGGCAGGAGCGCATCATCATTTTTGAGCAGCACGGCGGAATGCGCAGCTGCTTCGCGCGCAAGCGCATGGTGTTCCGCCGCGTCGAAGGGCAGCGTCTCGCGCTTTTTTGCCAGCGCTGCCAGGGCGACCACACGCGCGGCACAGCGGTCTATATCCGTCTCGCAGAGCGCGCCGGAAGAGACCGCCTTTTCGATCTGGCTATCGTGATAAGCGCCGACATACGGCATCTCCAGATCCAATCCGGCAGAAACGCCCAGCACGCGGTCGTGCACCGCGCCCCAGTCGGACATGACAAGCCCGGCAAACCCGAACTTGTCACGCAGCACATCGTGCAGCAGCCACTTATTGTCGCTGGCGTTGACGCCCTTGACGCGATTGTAAGAGCACATGACCGTCCATGGCTGTACGCGCGACAGCACGCGCGCAAAGGCGGAAAGATACAGCTCAAACATCGCCCGCTCGTCCACGACGGCATCGATCGTCAGCCTGCGATACTCCT
>DNFZ01000173.1:3021-3329 GCA_003486785.1 Clostridiales bacterium
CTTCCGCGCGGCATTCTTCCGCCAGCGCGACGCCGATGCGGCGCAATAGCCCGCGATCAAACGAGCAGGCAGTGGCGGACGCCGTGGGGAAACAGGTGGATTGAACCGTATAAAACCCCTTTTCGGGATCAACGACTTCTTTTCTCAGCCCGTGCGGCCCGTCCGAAACCGTTACCGCGGCCAATCCCAGACGGGGGATCGCCTTTGTGCGCCACTTGTCCGCGCCGGAAAGCAGGCTCACTTTCTCCGCAAGCGTCATTTTGGAAACGAGATGATTGATCGTATCGTATTGCTCCATACCGCACCTC
>DNFZ01000194.1 GCA_003486785.1 Clostridiales bacterium
ACATAAATCACCTTTGTCGAATCATAATCGTATAAATGATTCTTTTTCCTATTATATACGCAACATTATCGCCATGCAATGTTTGTTATCTGTCGCAATGTTTATGTAATCGCGTTTCTGCTCGCCGAAGTTTTCATAAAACATCTGAATTCTGTTGAGTTTAAACAAGGAGTTTATTCGATTATCCTATTCTGATGGTTGCATTAATTGACTCATAGCGCGTTTTACTTAATATTACTTTCGTATTAAGTCGATATCATTTGTCTTTACTTTATATTCGGTTAAATTGTCAAAAATACACGCGTGTATATACCTGTTGTTTACTGTTTTATTTCGTACTGTCACTTTCAATTTTTTACCATTTCATAATGTGTCTCATTGCGGAAAATATATTGTTATTTTTCCAAGTGTGTCACGTAACGGTTGTTTCTTCTCGCGGCCCTCCTCATTGTCTTTGTAATTTTATATATGAAGCCAGTGTCATTTTGTCGTTTTATCTCTTTTTTTCACCGCTGTTTCAGTCTGCAAGGCAAAAAACACATTTTCAATTGTTTGATTGAACAAGATTATTTTACTGTTCACGCTAGCGTTTAATTAGAATATGCTATAAAACGCACTCAAAATGTTGCGTAATGCTTAAAGAGCGCCGAACCGAGCAAAATTCTGCTGGTTTGGGAACGGCAACGCTCGCCCTCTCTGCTGCGCATTTACCTGCAAAACGAAAGGTCGCTTATGATCATGCAATTTCTGATGCGATATGTTTAGAAGGCAGTTGCCGCGCCGTTCCGATATGCCTAAATATAAGCGCGCTTCATAGAACAATGTAGCTTCTTTATGCGGTTTCTTTCGCTCGCGATCGCATTGTCGTGTCTATAGTACCGTTCGTCTCACGACGAAGCGATTGCGATCTCATTGCGTCATTTTGCCGGTTGATCCGCATGCACAAAGCGCAGCTTTCTAGCGGATGCGATGGTGATGATCCGATAATACAACAGTCCGCCAAAAAGTAACGGAATCATCATTGCGAAATACATGCGCGCATATCCGAATGTTGCGGAAAGAAGGCCTGCCAGTAGATTACCTAGGCCGATGCCCAAATCGAACAGTGAAAAGAAGGTTGCGTTCGCCGCGCCGCGCCGCTGAGGCGGGACATTTTTGAGGCTCATCGTCTGCAGCGCGTTTTGCACCATCCCATATGCTACGCCCTGAAGCAATGCGATGACGAGGAATGCCGTTAGGCTGTTGACAGCCGCAAAGAGCGCCATCGACGCCATATATGCGACAAACCCGGGATAAACCACGCGATCAAACCCAAACCGGTCTATTAGCCTGCCTGCGATCGGCCTTGTTACAAACATGGAAATCGCAAAGCAGCTTAAAAACATCGCGCCGTTTTCTACGCCGAGCGACATACCGTACAACGCCGAAAAGCTCAGCGTCGCGCCGAGCGGGATGCCGACGAATATCATAACGGCCGAGGGTCGCGCCGCGCTCTTCTCAAACGGCGCAAACGTATGCCGCGTGTCACTCTTTGTGATGGCTCTATACTTCACAAATGCGGCGGGAATGCAGGCCGCCAATAGGAGCGCGACGGCGAAAAAAGTCATGCTTCGATAACCCAAGAGGCTCATGATGCTTAATCCGATCGCCGGAGCCAACGCCATGGAAACGCTCTGCGATACGCTGAAGAACCCCATGCCTTCGCCAAGCCGTTGTGCGGGAATCACATCCGTAGCGACCGTGTTGCTCAGCGTTGTCGAGATCCCCCAGCCGATTCCGTTGACGCACCGAATGAGTATCACAACCCATACGGTAGGAAACCAGCTGTAAGCAAACAGCGCGCTCATCATGAGAAATAACCCGAGAAACAGGATCGGAGCCCGTCCGAGGCGATCCGCCGCATACCCAGCAAGCGGGCGCGCCAACAGAGCCGATGCGGTACCGAGCGCAATGCACAGGCCAACCGTTGCGTCCGACCCGCTGAGCTGCCTGAGATAGACGGGCAGCGCCGAGAGCTGCGTCTGCATGCCGACAAACAGCAGCACATTCATCACCGTCACAAGAAGGAAGTTCGGCGTCCATAGCTGCACCGTGCGCCGATCCGTCGCTGAATCTCCGAGGCTTTGCTGTTTCTTCATTCCATCTGTGTTTCGCGCAGAAGAAAGCGTTGATCTTTGTCTTCTGCCGCTCTCTTCCTCTATTTTAAATAGTCGTGCGACAAAATCTCGTCGTATGCCGTCTCGTGAAAAGCGATAAACCGTTCCGTTTGCCCGTCTCCAAAGTTCGCGGCAAGGAACTCTTCCGCCATCATGCAGCCCGTATGCGGCGCAACGTAAAACCCGCCCATTGCAAGGATATTGCATCGGTTTGCAATCACGCACCTTTTTGCAGCGGGAATGCTCTCGCACACCGCACAAAGCACGCCCGGAAACTTCGCCGCGGCAAGGTGAATGCCCATGCCGGATCCGCAAAACAGCAGGCCGCGCTCAAACTCCCCCTTGCTGACCGCGCGTCCCACGCGAAAGCCTACCTCGTGAAATGGAATCGTTTGCGCTTTCTCGGTCATACCGACATCCGCAACCTCATATCCTTTCTCTATCAGATGCGCTTTGACTGCCTCTTTCAGGTCAAATCCCGCCACATCCGCGCCGATGATTACGCGTGTTGTTTTCATTTGCTTCGCTCTCTTCTTTCGTGTGTTTCTACTTGTTTATCAATAGCCCAGCGCCGCGTTGTAAACAGGGCCGCTGTAGTTGCCTTTCTCATAGGAGCGGATGTTGCCCGCGATGATCTCTGCGCCCGCTTCTGCGCTGATATAGGCTGCGCAATGGTATGTGATGATCAGATCGTCCCGCTCCCATATCGGGTCTGTGGCTGGCATTGGCTCCTGAGACAGCACATCCAAATATGCAAACGAAAGGAGCTTTTCATCCAGCGCCCGAAGCAGATCCGGCTCGATCAGATGGCTTCCGCGCGCCGCGTTGATCAGGCATGCGCCCTGGTTGAGCATGCGAAGCAGCGCATAATCGATGAGGCCCTCCGTCTCCGCCGTAAGCGGCAGCAGACAAACGAGAACATCGCAGCCCGAAGCGAATGCGTGCAGCTGCTCAGGCCCGTAATAATACGGATAGGGCAGCCTTTCCCGCGGAGATTTGGACCAGATTTTGACGTTGAACCCCAGCGCGGAGAGCGCGGCGGATACCATCGTACCCATCCGGCCATAGCCCATGATGCCGACGGTTCGTTCCGAGGCGAGTGGGGAATCAAACACGCGCCATTCGCGCTTCTCGTTGGCTTTGAGCATCTCTGGCAGCCGTCTGTGCCACGATAGCACGCACATGCTGACAAACTCCGTCATCTTCTGCGCCAAATCCGGAGAAACCGTTCTCAGTACGGGGATGTCCGCCCGCAGCAGAGAAAGATTCTTGATGTGATCAACGCCCGACCCGATCCCTGCCAGCGCTTTGATCTTTGGGAACGCGTTGACCCAGAGCGCATCCGGCTTCCATCCAACCGCGTACAGCACGTCGTCTGTTCGAATCCGATCGGACGTAAACGGCAGCACCTCAAACTCCGGCAGCAATCCGGATATGTGCCTGACCCACGCGTCAATCACCGATCTGCCGCACTTCACAACAATTTGCTTCATCTGCTTGCTCTCCTTGTATCACTTTGCGCATCCGTTCTTACCGACGCTCTTCTTTGCCGCAACGCCTCTGCGCATAGAAAAAATCGACCTCTTTCGGCGTATTCATGTTAAAGAAAAGGTGTTCACGCCCGCCGAACGGCATGATCTCCGCTTCGCTTACATATCGTGTGTTCAACCGCCGGAGCAATCCGGAAACCGATGGTTCGCCTTTTGCGAGCGCCTCCTCAATTTGCGGCAGTATGCGCTTGGCATAGAGCGCATTCATCGACTCCAGCATGCCGTTTTCCAGCCGTACCGCCATGGCGTCTATCCTGCCCTCTGCTTGCGCGGCTTTTTTCTTGAGCAGGCTTAGATACGCTTGGCTGCTATTCGGCATGTCGCACGCTGTGACAAACGCAAACGCGCCCGTGCAGCTGCTCAATCCGGCGTGTATGCCGCCCAGCGGCCCCCGGTTTTGTATGATGTCCTCCACAACACGGCAGCGCGAGTCCGAATATAGGCGCGGTTGATTTGTCACCAATATGACCTCTTCGAAAGCTGCGCTCAGGCCTTTTGCAATCCATTCGGCAATCAATAACCCGTCGATGCGCAGCGTTTGCTTGTCAAAGCCCGCGCGCGTGCTTTTGCCGCCGCAAAGTATTATGGCGGAAATCACGCCGTCACGGCTTGTCATCGTCGTTTTCTGGCTGCTCGGTGCGCTCGACCTGCACCAGACAGTTGTAGTAGCACGTTCCATACCCGATATCGGTGTCACGATCCTCGTTGAGCACATTCAAGGCGAGCGCGCTGCCGCCATACTCGCCAAAAAACACACAAACCGCGCCGCGCTTGAGGGCGTCCGTAACCTGCGCCTTCATAAAAACCTCGCCTCTGTCGTTATACACGCGAACCGGGTCCCCATCCTCAATCCCGCGCGACTTCGCGTCCAGCGGATGAATCTGCAGCGTTTCCGTTCGTTTCTTTCGCTCGTAGGGCTGAGAGTTGATCTTCTCCCGCGCATGCGGACTCATCAGCTGCAGCGGATATGTTTGAAACAATGCCGGCGCACTGTATTTGCTCTCGAGCGGCTCTACATACTCCGGCAAAGGATTTATGCCCCAGTCGCGCGCGATCGCCTCGGAGTAAAACTCAATCTTTCCGCTTGGCGTGGGAAAAAACAAATCCGAAAACGCGATTTCATCGTACTCCGCAAATAGATATGGTTCGCGATCCAGCTGCTCCAGCGTTGTGTTCAGCCCGCTTTCTCGGATCACGCGTCGCAGAATCTCCTCGTCGTCCTCCGGAAGATAGGACAAATCCATGCCAAAACGCTCGCCGAGCAGCCGATAGATCTGCCGGTCTGTCTTGCACGCGCCGGGCGGCTCGATCGCCTTTTGCTTGCGCTGGATGTAGGAGTGCCCGTAGGAAAGGATCAGGTCGTCCTCCTCCAGAAATGACGCGGCTGGCAGAACGATATCCGCCATGCGCGCAGTATCCGTCATAAACAAATCCGTACAGGCGATGAAATCCAGCTTCTCCATCGCGCTTTTGAGTTTTGCAAGATTCGGGTTGCTGGTCATCGGGTTTCCGCGCTCAATCCACATCGCCCGTATCGGCGGGTCGGTCTTTTCGGCGAGCTCGCTTGCAAGCCGCCCGATGTTGCAGTCCCGCCGGACGCGCTTGGGCTGCGGCGGCAGATAAGGCCAAACGAATTTTGGTCGCTGCGCATCGCTGTAGAACAGCCCGGATCCGCTTTTGCCGGTGCCTCCTGTCAGAGCGGGTAGCAGGCAGATGCCGCGCGTGGTTTGCCCGCCATTGCTGTTGCGCTGAATGCCTTTTCCTAAAATAATCAAAAACTGCGGCGATTCCCGAATCAGCGCAAACAACCGATCCAAGTCCGCGCGCGGGATCTCCGTTTTCGCGCAAATCTCCTCCATGCTGTAGCGATCCAGCATCTGCAAATACGCATTGACGCCATGCGCGTGTTTTGCAAGAAACGCTTGATCCAGCAGCCCTTCGGAGACGATATGCTTTGCAATAGCGATTGCAAGCAACCCGTCTGAGCCGCAGCGCGGGTAGAGATGCAGCGCGCTGCCCGCGCCGGACTCGCCAAGCCGCGTATCGATGGTTACAAGCTTTGCGCCGCGGTCGATCGCTTCGCGAATATACCGCATCGTATGCAGGTTGGTATGCGCCGGGTTTTTCCCCCAAAGCAGGATCAGGCGGGCATGCTGAATGTCCTGTATCGCGCTGTCCTTCGCGATGCCGTAGGAATAGCGGACAGCTTCGTTGGCAGCGGCAGAGCACAAGCTACCGCGCGTAGCGGAATAGCCCTCAAGTTGATTCCAAAACCCGTACGCATAGGCTTGCATCGCGCTGCCGTGATTGCCGGAGACGGCATAATAGAGCACCGACTCCGGCCCGTAACGTTCGCGCACGCGCGTGATTGATTCGTACGTCTGCTCGATCGCTTTCGTCCAGCTGATGCGCGAAAACCGCCCTTCTCCCCTCTCCCCTTCGCGCTTGAGCGGATAGCGCAGCCGTTCCTCGCCATAGAGCGTTTGCGGAAAGTTGCGCCCTTTGGAGCAGATCAGGCCGTACGTCGCAGGGTTTGCGGGATTGCCCGATATTTTCACAACGCGCCCGTCCTGCACATGCGCCTGCATTCCGCAGGCGGAGTAGCAGTTTCGCGAGCAAACGGTATTGATGATTTTTACGCCTGTTTTCTCCATAAGCCTGCGCCTCCTGATGCGGCTGATGCATCAATGCGTCTGCCGCAGACGATTTTCACCGCCTGCGGCAGAGGTTTCATAAAGCCATGTAAAGACGATTACTCGCCCCAGATTTCCTCCGGCGTCGGATTCGGCGCGTTGGGAATGATGCGGGAAACGCGCGTGAAGTTCAGCAGATGCTTGTAGGTAAGGTTCTCGCCAATGCTGTTTCCGCCCCAGAAGCCGCAGCCGATCGAGATGGTCGGCGCAAGCCCGTTGTTAAACGCGCCGCCGCTTGCATTGAGCGCGGTCTGGTTTACCATGACGCGACATACCGGGATCTCGTCTGCCACAAGGGCGACGTGCGCTTCGTTTGCGGAATAAACCGAGCAGGAGTGGCCTTTGCCTTCTTCCCAGTAGTTCTTCTTCGCGTTGGCCACCGCTGCTTCAAATGTCTGATACGGGAAGAGCCGAAGCACGGGGGACATGATCTCGCGGCAGAGAATTTCCTCGCCGATTGGCGCATGCACGGGCACGACCAGAATCTTCGCATCTTCGGGGAATGTTATGCCGAGCATTTCGGCGATCTGCGGCATCGTTGCGCCGACAAACTTACGGTTGATCACGCCATCGGGTGTAAACGCCGCGCTGCGCAGCTTCTCAAGCGTCGCCGGATCATCCAGATAGACCGCCTTGTTTTGCACGAGCAGATCGACCATCTCCTGATAGCGCGTCTCGGGCACAAACATCGTCTGGTCGCACGTGCAGGGCAGGCCGTTGTCATAGCTGCGCGAGAAAACAGCGCTCGCCGCGATCGCCGCATAGTCCGGATAGTCTTCGTCCACCAGAATCTGCACGTTGCCCTGGCCGACGCCGTAGGAAGGCTTCCCACTGGAATAAGCGGCTTTCACCATGCCCGGCCCGCCGGTTGCAACGACGACATCCACCGCGCTCATCAGCAGCTGCGTCAACTCGATGCTGGGTTCTTCAATCACCTGAATGAGATCTGCGGGCGCGCCGAGCTTTTCGATCGCCTCGCGCATGAGTTTAACGGTGTAGCTCGAGCTCTTCTTGGAGGTGGGGTGCGGCGCGAAGATCGCCGCGTTTTTGCCCTTAAGCACATGCATGCAATTGACCAAGGGGGTTGCGGTCGGATTTGTGACGGGTGTAACGCAACCGATCACGCCGATGGGTTTTGCGATGGTCACAATCTGTTCAGCGGGGTCTTCTTCCACCACACCGACTGATTTCTTGTCTTTCAGGTAGTACCAGGCGACCATTGTGGACTTTCTGTTCTTCACGATCTTGCTGTCCGCCCGCCCCATCTTGGTTTCCTCAACGGCCATCTTTGCCAGCGTTTCAACGTTATCATATCCGGCTTTTCCGACCGCGCGTACCAGCGCATCGATCTGCTCCTGCGAGTAATCGGCGATTTGTTCTTGTGCTTTGCGTGCTTTTGCCATCAATGCGGCAATGTATTCCTTTGGTTCCATTTCATTATCTCCTCATTTCAGAATGCTTCTAAAGGTGTTCTCGGATGCGCCTTATTAAACCATCTCGGATACGACGGCGAGCGACGTATATTTCGACTTTGTGTTC
>DNFZ01000268.1 GCA_003486785.1 Clostridiales bacterium
CTGGTCCTCCGCTTCGGAGACGCCGTAGTTGATGTCCTTCATCTGCTGGACGAGCTTTTTCTCCGGCACGAAGAACATCACCGTCAGCGCGGCGAGAACCATGAGCACGGAGACCGCGAGGAAGAGATAGAGGTAGTTTGCGCGGCCGTCCGCCCCGTCAAACACCAGCATTTTCATGACCACGAGCGTAAACGCGCCGCCGACTGCGCCCATGAGGTTGATCACCGCGTTGCCCTTGCTGCGAACGGGCTTTGGCGTGACATCGGGCATCAGCGCGACCGCAGGCGAGCGATAGGTGCCCATTGTGATCAGCAGCGCGCCGAGTACCACGATGAACACGATCAGCGAGGTGTCAGGCGACCAGATGCCATAGGTGTTATCAAGCACCGGCAGGAGCATGAACAGCACGACCGCGGTAAACGTGCCCGCGACAATGAACGGAATGCGCCGGCCGACCTTGTCGCTCAGCGCGCCGAAGAGCGGCAGCAGGAAGAGCGCGACGATATTATCGAGGCTCATGATGATGCCCGCCGGGCCGTCGGGCAGATGATACGTATCCCGCATAATCAGGGGGATGATGGTGTCATACATCTGCCAGAACGCGCTGATCGAGAGAAACGCGAAGCCGACGAGGAACGTGCGCTTATAGTTCAGTTTCATGTTCATTTTCTCCGATTTTTTAAGATTGGATGTGTAATGGAAAGGCAGGTTGCCTGCCGTGCGTATTATATACATGGTAGCGCAATTATCGTATAATAACAATACAAATCGATGTAAAAATCAACCGGAGGATGGATATCATGTGGATTATGCTTGCGGTGCTGCTCGTGCTCATTACGCTATGGCTCGCAATGATCATGCCCGCGCGGAGCACAAAGGAGCAGCGCGCGCCGTTTTGCGGGCGAATGTATGCCCACCGCGGGCTTTTTTCCGCAGACCAGCGTGTGCCGGAAAACTCGCTTGCCGCGTTTCGCGCTGCAGCGGAGGCGGGCTACGGCGTGGAGCTGGATGTGCAACTGACCCGGGACAAGCGGGTTGTGGTGTTTCACGACGACGATCTCAAGCGCGCCTGCGGCGTGGATGCGCGGGTGGATGCGTATACGTTTGAGGAACTGCAACAACTTTCGCTCTTTGGAACAACCGAGAAGATTCCGCTGTTTTCGGACGTGCTCGACGCGATTGGCGGCAGGATTCCGATCATTGTGGAGCTCAAGAGCGGAGGGGACTGGCAAACGCTCTGCCGGGAGACGCAACAGCTGCTCCAGGCCTACAAGGGCGATTTTTGCGTGGAGAGCTTTCACCCGATGCTCGTGCGCTGGTTTTACCTGCATGCCCCGCAGATTTTTCGCGGGCAGCTCTCTGAGGCGGCGCGGTTTTCGCGCAAGGGGCTGCCGCTGTATCAGGCGCTTCTCATGAGCCGGCTGCTGACCAACATCCTCACGCACCCCCAGTTTATCGCTTACCGGGTAGGGCCAAAGTGCCTCTCCGTACGTCTCTGCGAAGGCTTAGGTGCCATGCGCGTTGCATGGACGGCGCGGCCTACCGACGACCACGCGGCGCTCACGCGGCAAAACGACGCGATCATATTCGAGCATTACCGGCCGGACATGCATTTTTGACCGAGACAAATGAACCTGACACGATGCTGTCAGGTTTTTTGTTTTATGCTGATACCATCGAGCAGAAGGAGAGGCGGCCATGGAACAACAGTTTGAATTTATAAAGGAATACAAAGCGCTCTATCAACCCAAGACGACTCCCGCGATCGTCGACGTGCCGGAGATGACGTTCTTTTCCGTGGACGGAAAGGGCAACCCGAACGAACCGGACGGCGCATACAGCAAAGCGGTGGGGCTTCTCTACGCGCTGAGCTACACGGTCAGGATGAGCGACAAGGGTGGCGCGAAACTGCCCGGATTCTTTCCATACAAGGTTGCTCCGCTGGAAGGGTTCTGGCAGCTGGCGGGCGGCGAGCCGGGCGTGGACTACAATAACAAGGATAAGTTCGAGTGGACGAGCGTGATTCGCCAGCCGGAGTTTGTGGATGAAACGGTGCTTGACTGGGCGTGCGAACAGGTGCGAAAGAAGAAGGGGCTGGACACATCCCGCGCGCGGTTGGTGCGCTATTGTGAGGGGCTTTGCGTGCAGATGATGCACATCGGCCCGTATGACGCGGAGCCTGCGAGCGTAGCAAAGATGGACGCGTTTCTTCTGGAGAACGGCTACCGCAACGACCTCGGCGCGCGCAGGCATCACGAAATCTATCTCGGTGATCCTTCCAAATCCGCGCCGGAGCGGCTGAAAACCGTGCTGCGGCATCCGGTGACCAAAGTCTAAACCACAGAGAATATAAGAGAGATAATCAAGAAAACGCCCAAAAATCAAAAGCGCCCACAAAGCAGCAGGAGATGCTTTTCACCAGAAAATCAATCCGAAAAAACCCCCTCATGAACCGAACCCCAAAAATCAAAAGCGCCCACATTTCTCGTAGGCGCTTTTGATTGGGATGGGATGGGAGGTAATATTGGGGGTTTGTCTGTCTATGTCCTTGCTCTGAAGATAATGTACTCTGTGCTTGTGGAATAGCAATGGATAGAA
>DNFZ01000053.1 GCA_003486785.1 Clostridiales bacterium
CCCGATGCCAAACGAGAACATGAGAATGAGATATTGCCCCACGTTATACGACCCCGGTGCCTCGCGCACTTTCTTGATAAACGAAAACCCGATGCCGCAGGTGGTGACCGCGAGCATGATGACGACCACATTCAGCGTACCGGTGACCAGCAGCGCAAGACCCGCCGCGATTGCGAGGGAAAGGATGCCAAGCAGCACGATGGGAATATGCCGCGCGATTCGCTTCAGCGAAAACGGTTCCTTTTCGGGGATGTAGCTCTTCTCCAAACTGGCCAGATAATCTTCGTCCGCACCCGCTTCCGACTTGACAAACGGCTTTAAAACCTTGCGGGAGAGCCGGGGCATGGCGGAGATTAGCAGGAGAAAATAGATACCACCCACCACGACATCTGCGGTGTTGGCCAGCACGATATGCGAATCGCTCACCGAAAGCGCCGCGCCGATTGCCATAAGATTTGGGGTGCCGCCGGTGTAGAGGCCGATGATCATGCCGGCATATTTATACGCCTCCGGTATGATGGATCGAAACGCGAGATACGCAACACACGCCACCAGCGAAACAGCGATAACGATAAGGATGAACGAATGCAGCATGGGCTTTGCAAGACGCTTTACGCTGGAAAGATCTGCCGAAAACAAGATCAGTGGAATTGCGATGGGCACCAGAATCTCGGAAATATCCATGGCAATCTTTGTCTCTGGAATCACAAGGCTCAGCAGAATTCCGCCCGCATAGCAGAGAAAAACCGGGCCGAGAATTCCCATAATGCGCACGCGCTTTGATAAAAGCACCATCGCGCGCGGTCCGAATGCGATGACCAGAACAACGAGAACATTCCAAAATATCGTCATATGCACACCCCCTGTTTCTGTCTGAAAGGCTGAACCAGCCGATGAGATGCTTGATTCTGGTTTTGATTATATCATTGTGGAACAGCGCAGGGCAACGCCACGCGCGCAGGTGCGCAAAAAAACCGGCGGTCTCCCGCCGGTATGCAAACGCGCTTTTCTGTTGTGTTCTTAGTTTTTTTCAATTTTGACGCTTCCGCTGACCGTATTGAAGCGATAGCTTGCGCTGCCGTTGCCGACGACCACGCGGTTGCTGCCGAGCGTTCCGGGAAACGCGCAGGAGATGGAGCCGCTGACAGAATCCAGCTTTGCGGTAAATTCAGCGCTCTCCGGCAGGGAAACGGCAATGCTGCCGCTCACGCCGTCTATCTCGATGCTGCTCGGAACATTTGCAACGTTAACCCGCACGCTGCCCGAGACGGTGTCCACATCGATCCGGTCAAACTCGCCTTCGATGCGCACGCTGCCGCTGACATTGTCGATATCCAGCACGGTTGCGAGGGTGTTTTCGCAGACGATCGCGCCGCTCGTGGTTGAGAGCTTGAGTTCGTCGTTTGCGATATCCGCGCAGCGGATCGAGCCGGAGACGGTAGAAAGGTCGATCCTATTGCCAAACACGCCGGAGAGGTCGATGCTGGCGGATACGGTGTCGATCTCAACATTCGCCAGCTGGCCAATCAGAGAGGCGGGCACTTCCATCGTCAGGCTTTTGGAGGGCATGTTCGAATCCAGGTTAAACCAGTTGAAGATGTTGTCCAGATCATCGCAATAGCGGATCTGTAACGTGCCATTCGAGGAGACGGTGTAGCGCATCATCTGCCGCTCTGTCAGGTTGCGATAGGACGTTTCGTAAAACACGATGTCGCTGCCTGTGCCGACGCGCAGATTGACGCTGCCCGAGACCCAGTCGATCTTGATTTTCTGAACAGAGCCCGCCGCAACGCGCGCCTCGTCCGAAACGATGATTTCGTCGCTGTCCGTATTCACGCCGCCGGACATATAGGTGTCGCGATCGGTAAGGCGGCTGAGCCAGCCGTCACGCCAGCCGAAACGGCTCATTATGTTATTGCCGGTGAGCAGTACGACCAGGATCGCAGTGAGAAGCACCGCAATGACGAGGCCGACAATGATTCGAATGATACCTGCTGTTCTCATAGTGTTCTTTCCCCCATTATTGTTTGAGCATGAACAACCCTTTGATCAGCGAGGATATCGCAGCCGCGATCAAGAAGATAATCCATGTGATGTGCCAGGCTCCGGTCATGAAGCTCACGACGATGTAAACACACACGGCGATGAGCCAGAAAGAGCCGACGATGGCTTCCGAAGCCTTGTTTTTCTGCTTGTGGTTCTGCTTCCATTCCTTAAACTCTTCCACCATGGTGTCGTCCGCCTTGACGTAGCGCTCGCGGGTGACGCCGTTGTAGATGAGCAGTGCGGTGGCGACCGCTACGAAGAGGAACAGCGCCATGACGCCCATCTCATTCTGAATCAGAATGACCGGCACCGGGCAGAGGATATAGAGCGCAATGGCGACTGCCACAAGAATCGCCGAGCGTTTCTTGCTCGTTTCGTTCTCAATACGCTTCTCTCCGGAGAGGCCCGAGATGAGGCTGTCCACGTCGCCAATGCTCGCAATTGCGATATTGAAGGCGGACTCTTCGCTCTTTCCCTCGGCGATGAGGTCGTTGTACTTATCCGTTAGGTTCTGATACAGCTCCTCTTTGAGCTCAACCGCGCGAACCGTAGACGGTGCGGTTGCAAAGAGGTCGTCGATATAGTGTCTCAATTTCTCGTTCATTTGGATCCCCCTATTTCTCCTTCAGCCAATAGTTTGTCAATCACTGCTTCCGCAGTTTCCCATTCCTTCTTGCGCAGCCGATATGATTCTTTGCCAAGATCGG
Source organism: Clostridiales bacterium (assembly GCA_003486785.1). GTDB lineage: Bacteria > Bacillota > Clostridia > Christensenellales > CAG-138 > UBA7703. The sequence goes on from DNFZ01000053.1 coordinate 2,754, forward strand.
TGATGGAGTAGTATCTGCGCCGCGCGCCGGTCGTCTCGTCCCCCCAGTACGAGACGATGCAGCCCGCGTCCTCAAGCCTGCGAAACGCTGTATACAGCGTTGCCTCCTTGAGCTCAAATCTTCCCCCCGTCAGGTTTAAAATCGCTTTGTTGACCATGTAGCCATAGCCATCGCCTTTCATCAGCTGCGCCAGGATGATCGTCTCCGTATTCCCACGGATGAGTTCCGAT
>DNFZ01000128.1 GCA_003486785.1 Clostridiales bacterium
TGATCACCTCGTTTCACCATGAGTATAGCATTTCTATCAAGAAAGTGCAACATCGTGCGCACAACGCTTTACATGGTCAATGCAAACTGATCATAACATGCGTTCACTATACATCCCACCATGCCTACGCTCAAGGCGCGAGCTGTTCCCTTGCCGCGCGCAACGGCTCAATTCTGGCGATATGCGCAAGATTTTACATGCGCTTTTTGCCGGATTTGAAAAATTCCGAAAAGATATGGCTTTCCCTTATGCAGGATTCGGTCTATAATAGTACCGAACTCGACGAAAGGAGTGTGATTGGACGGTGGAATCCGTTCCCGAACGAAGTAAAAATCGAATCATTGTTGAAGCGCGCGTTCGGGAAGCATCGCTTACTTGCCGCGCGCGGTAAAGCGAAAGGAGTAACACTGCCATGAAGAAGATCTTCAAGACCTTCGAGGCGGAGATGCGGCAGCTCAACGAGCCTGAAAAGGACTGCTGGATCTCGCTTGTCAAGCCTACGGAGAAGGAGCTCGCCGAGGTGACCGAGCAATACTGCATCGAGCCGGACGACCTGAGGGCCGCGCTGGACGAAGAGGAGCGCTCCCGCATCGAGCTGGAAGACAACTACACACTCATCCTCGTGGATATCCCTGCCGTAGAGAAGAGCAAGGGTAAGGACGTCTACGTCACGGAACCACTCGGCATCATCCTCGTGAAGGACGCGATCATCACCGTCTGCCTCGAGGAAACGCCCGTATTATACTCCCTCAAGCAAAAGCACGCCAACGAACTGCGCACGCACATGCGTACGCGCTTTGTGCTGCAAATTCTCTATCGCAACGCCTCGCTGTATCTGCAATATCTGCGCGTGATCAACAAGCTCAGCGACAAGATCGAGCAAAAGCTGCACGGCTCTACAGAGAATCGCGAGCTGATTGAGCTGCTGGAGCTGGAGAAAAGCCTCGTGTATTTCACCACTTCGCTGCGCTCCAACGAGGTCGTGCTCGAAAAGCTCTTAAAGAGCGACCGCGTGAAAAAATATCCCGAGGATCAGGATCTGCTCGAAGACGTCATCGTCGAGAACCGGCAGGCCATCGAGATGGCGAGCATCTACAGCGGAATTTTGAGCGGCATGATGGACGCGTTCGCCTCCGTCATCTCCAACAATCTCAATATCGTCATGAAGTTTTTGGCTGTCATGACCATTGTGCTCGCTGTTCCGACCATCATCTTCAGCGCATACGGCATGAACGTCGCCGGCGAGGGCATGCCCTTTGCCGATAGCCCGTGGGGGTTTCTCGCCATCATACTCATCTCTCTGGCGATCTCCATCGTAGTTGCGTATTATCTGGCGAAGAGGAAGATGTTTTGATGAGAACTGCCCAGCGGGAATCCGGCGCATAAAAGAGAAAACAGATGCATCAAATACCTACGGCATGTACTACCGTAGGTTTTTTTACGCTTACCGCTCTATGATCGGCAGCTGAGGCTGCTCAGAACTGGAAATAGATAAACGCGGTGTCGCCTGCGTAGAAAAACATCAGCGTGAGCAGAATCGCCAGCAGCAGCGCGACCTTCGGCCAAAAGCGGCTCAAATCCAGCACCGGATAAAACCCGTGCCCTGCGTTTCGCCGGTATCCCACTGCGGACGCAAGCGCGATGAAAACCGCAAATACAAGCGTAAACACATAGTAGTAGCGTATGCCCGGCGCGCCGGTTGCGATGCGCGTGATGATAGTGATCGCGTCCGGAAACGACTGCGCACGAAAGAAGATCCAGCACAAACAGGTGAAAAGATACATCCCTGCCACGGATGCGATGGAGGCGATGCGCTTGCGCGCGCCGCTTCGCGCATGGATACCGCGCAGTGCGCTTTGCTCGCGAAACGTTCTGTGAACAATCAGCGCCCCGCCGTGCAGCGCGCCCCAGAAGACCATCTGCCAGCTCGCGCCGTGCCATAGCCCGCCGAGCAGCATGGTGAGCATGAGGTTGACCTTTGTGCGCAGCTTGCCCTTCCTGTTTCCGCCGAGCGGGATGTAGAGATAGTCCCGCAGCCACGAGGAGAGGCTGATGTGCCATCTTTGCCAGAATTCGGACGGGTTTTTTGAAAGATACGGCATGTCAAAGTTTTTGCAAAGCTCGTAGCCAAACGCCTTTGCAACGCCGATTGCCATATCCGAATAGCCGGAAAAATCGCAATAGATCTGAATCGAATAGGCGATCACGGCGAGCAAAATCGAAAGCCCGCTGTAGTTCATGGGGGACGCAAACACCGCGTCTACGCCCACGGCGAGGCGATCCGCAATCACGACCTTCTTGATCAGCCCGAAGAGGAAAATTTGAAAGCCCTCTGCAAGGTTTGCGCGCGTCATCGGGCGGTCTTCATCGAGCTGCGGCAAAAAGTCGCTGGCCCTCACGATCGGCCCCGCAACCAGCTGCGGGAAAAACGAGATGTACAGCGAGATAGGCAGAAAACGATCCCTCGCTTTGAGCTTGCCCTTGTAAACGTCGATGAGGTAACTTAGCGCCTGAAACGTGTAAAACGAGATGCCCACGGGCAGAATGATATTCAGCGCGCCGAGGCTTTGGATGCCAAAGAGCGCTGCAAACGAGTCGATGAAAAAGTTGAAATACTTGAAGAACCCGAGTATCGCAAGCGAGACACTCACGCCAAGGATCATGAGCCGCTTTGCTTTCGCTTTCGTTTCCGCGCGCTCAATCCGTTTTGCGAGCAGATAGCTGATATACGTCTGCACGATGAGCAGCAGCAGAAACCTTGCGTCCCAGTACGCGTAGAATACATAGCTCGCAATCAGGAGCACGGTGTGCTTTTGCTCGCGCGTCTTGCACAGCCTGCAAGCGAAATAGGCGGCGAGAAAGAGCAGCAGAAATGCCAGCGAGACAAACGACATCAGTTTTTCCCCTTCTCCTGAACTTCCATC
>DNFZ01000207.1 GCA_003486785.1 Clostridiales bacterium
AATTCTTCAGCTTTGGCACCAACGATCTGAGCCAGATGACGTTCGGCTTTAGCCGTGATGACGCGGGCAAGTTCCTCGACGATTATTACAAAAAGAAGATCTTCGAGTCCGATCCGTTTGCCCGTCTCGATCAGGAGGGCGTCGGCAAGCTCGTGAAGATGGCGGTTGAGCTGGGCAAGAGCGCCCGCAAGGACATCAAGCTCGGCATCTGCGGTGAACACGGCGGAGACCCGTCGAGCATCGAGTTCTGCCACAAAGTCGGCTTAAACTACGTATCCTGCTCGCCGTTCCGCGTTCCGATCGCGCGCCTTGCCGCCGCGCAGGCCAAGATCAACGAAGACAAGTAAGCATCGCGTAAACAAAGCGTCCGCCGGAAACGACGGACGCTTTCTTGCGCTGTGTATCATAAGACGTCGGAAAGAAGAGAGACCAAAGAGGCCGGCTTACTCCGCGGGAGCATACGTCTCGATGTAATCGAACACCTTTCGCAAGCCGTCGTTTCCGTCGTGGCTGATGCGGATGTTGTCCGTGAGGGTAAAGTGCATCGCATCGCTTGTGGAAACATAATAGTGCCCCCACTGGAACCCCGCGCGATAGAAGGCAAGCTCGTAGAGGATATAGTTGATCACCGTTTCGGGAATGCTTTGGAACACCCAGATCAGCGAATCCCCCAGATACGTATAGTCGTAATACGAGACGCCGTTTTCGCTCTTGATGCCGTTGTAGACGAGCTTGTCACGCACCTCGTTGCGGACGAGCTCGATGTTTTCTTTCTGCATGTCGTTGGCGCCCATACCGCCGTTGAGATCGGTTGCCGTACCAAAGGCATGGTGACTGATGTATTTTTGGCTGGAAGTGAAACGGGAGCAGTAGCTTCCATTATAGGTGTCGATCAGATCGCGCAGCAGCAGCACGCCGGAGTCCCCGCTGGTGCCGGAAACGCGGACGTGCACGTTGTTGAGATAATAGGACGCTGTCTGATAAAATGGCAGGGCTGTTTTGTGAATGCGCCAGGGTTCCCGGCCGGGCAGGCAGTTATAGGTGATGATGTAGGCGTTTTCCCATTCCGGCTCAGCGACGGTATAGCGCGCATCCACCCATTGATACCGGTATAAAAAGGCGTCCTTCTCTTTGAAGAAAGCAAGAGCGGTCTCATAGCTGCTGTTGGAGAAGTCCGACTTTTTTATGGTGTTCCAGTTATCGGAGAGGACGTAAAACCTGGTTTCAAAGATTTTTTGCGGTTCGGGATGCCCTGTGCTTGTGGCGTAAAGTTTGAGCGTATGGATGCCGACACCGAGTGTGGAGAATTGCGTCAGGGAATCGAGCGATACGCCCTCCTGCGTAAGCGCGTCATCCAGCGGGTAGAAATACACCGCTTTGTGCGGATCAAACGAAACGCTCTGCACATAGGGATAGCGCGGGTCTTCGCTGTACGCGCAGGTGATCCTGAGGGAAACGGACGTCAAAGGATAGTTTGACTGGACGGAGCCGCGCAGCTTGAACCCGCGTCCGAGCGGCAGGCGGCTGTCCTGCGCGGGCAGCGGATTGTCCGCGCTTTCATCAAACGTCAGCACAGACGGGACATAAGGCGTAGGGCTGGGCGTTGGGGTTGCGGTTGGAGATGGCGCGGGGGTAATCACCGCAGCCTCGGGTGCGGCATGCCTTTGAAAGGCGCGCAGCGGCAAAGCGATGAGCAGAAACAACACGCATAGACCGATGACAACAAGCAGAGCAACGATGGCCGCGCTGCGCATCTCGTTTCCGCTTGTATTTTTTTCAGGCTGCTCTGGCATGTGTTTTCGCTCCTTCCGCGTTTTTTCTATTCTACCATATGAGATGTGTTCTTGACAAAACGGGTCGAATCGTGGCGGTACTCACGCGTTATCGGCTTTGACACGCTGTGAACGGAGTGTTAAAATAAGCACGGAAACAAGAGTTTTTTACGAAAATCAATCGAAACAGAGGAAGCGCTATGGCCATTCAACTGGCTGCGATCGTGCCGCATCCGCCGATCATACTCTCGCAAATCGGGCAGGGGCAGGAGCGTGAAATCCGCGCGACCATCGCAGCCTATCAGGAAATTGCAAGGCGTGTACGGGGTCTTTGCCCCGATACGCTGGTAATCATCTCATCCCATGCGACGAGTTATGTGGATTATTTCCATATTTCTCCCGGGAAAAAGGCGCGCGGGGATATGAAACGCTTTGGTGCAGCGCAGCTTCAGGTGAGCGCAATCTATGACGAAGAGTTCACGCTCGCGCTGGAGAAAAACGCAAAGCGCGCGGGACTTGCCGCGGGCACGAGAGGCGAGCGGGAGAAAGCACTGGATCACGGTACGATCATTCCGCTCTCGTTTCTGGCAGAGCGGGAGCTTTCGTGCGAGGTGGTGCGCGTGGGTCTTTCCGGTATGAGCGCGGCGGAGCACTATCGTCTTGGCAAATGCATCAAGATCACAGCGGAAGAACTCAGGCGGGATGTCGTTGTCGTTGCAAGCGGGGATCTTTCCCATAAGCTCCTTGAAGACGGGCCATATGGTTATCACCCCAGCGGGCCGGAGTTTGACCGGCTTTCGACGCAGGCGATGGCAGACGGAGATTTTCTTGCGCTGATGACGCTGGATCCTACGCTGTGCGAAGAGGCGGCGGAGTGCGGCTTGGGTACATTCTGGGTGCTCGCGGGCGCTCTGGATCGAGCAAACGTAGAAAGCGAACTGCTCAGCTATGAAGGGCCATTTGGCGTTAGTTATGCCGTTGCGGCGTTTGCGGCGGAAGGCGTAAACGAAGAGCGTGCATTTGACATGCTATACCAAAGAGCCGAGCGCGAGCGGCTGAACGCCGTGCGTGCCGGTGAAGATGCGTTTGCTTCCCTTGCGCGGCAAGCGGTGGAGACATTTGTGCGAACGGGGGAAACCCTGCCGTTAACCGATGATCTGGCAAAAGAGCTGCTGCAGCAGCGCGCGGGCGTATTCGTTTCGCTCAAGATCGCGGGTAAGCTGCGCGGTTGCATTGGGACCATTTCACCCGTATGTGCGAACGTTGCAGAGGAAATCGTAAAAAATGCGGTTGCAGCCTGCAGCGAAGACCCGCGTTTTGACCCCGTCAGGCAGGATGAGCTTGAGCGCATCACCTATAGTGTAGATGTGCTGGGCCCGACGGAGCGGATCGACTCAACAGAACAGCTGGATGTCAAACGCTACGGCGTCATCGTCGTCTCCGGCTATCGAAAAGGGCTGCTGTTGCCCAATCTGGAGGGCGTGGATACGGTTCTGGAACAGGTAAAAATCGCCAAACGAAAGGCGGGAATTCCCGAGAGCGAGCGCTGCCGGATGGAGCGCTTTGAGGTGGTGCGGCATACGTGAAGGCAGTGTGCGAAATATGCCCGCGCCGATGTTCTCCGGGCGAAGGGCAATCGGGGTTTTGCCGCGCGAGAAGCAACCGCGGAGGCAAGATCGTTTGCGAGAACTACGGCAGGGTGACGAGCCTTGCGCTCGACCCGATCGAGAAAAAACCGCTGCGGATGTTCCATCCCGGCGCAAAGATTCTCTCTGCGGGAAGCTATGGCTGCAATATGGACTGCGGCTACTGCCAGAATTGTGACATTGCGCGGGCGGACAGCACAAGCACCCAATGGGAGGCGATATCGCCGGAAGCGCTGGTGACCCTCGCGGAAGGCTATCGTCCGCAAGGCAACATCGGGCTGGCGTTTACCTATAACGAGCCGCTGATTGGATTAGAGTTTGTGCTGGACTGCGCAAAGATTGCCAAGCCCCGCGGGATGAAGATCGTGCTTGTGACAAACGGCATGATCGAGCCAAAACCCTGGGAGCGGCTGCTACCGTTCGTCGACGCGGCAAACATCGACCTCAAAGCATTCACACAAGAGCGATATCGTGCGCTCGGCGGCGATCTGGACGCGGTGAAGGCTGCAATTGCCTTGGCGCAGGGGAGAATTCATCTGGAGCTCACGACGCTGGTCGTGCCGGGGTTGAATGATGATGACGAGAGTCTGCGCGACGAAGCCGCATGGATCGCGTCGGTCTCCTCCAGGATTCCGCTGCATCTCACGCGCTTCTTTCCGCGTCACCGCATGAAAAACGCGCTTGCCACCCCGCCGGACACGATATTGCGGCTGGCAAAGATCGCACGGGAGCATTTAGCCTATGTTTTTACAGGAAATTTGTAACAGATCCAGCCAATAATACAGACAAGGAGAAATCGCATGATCAAAACAGCAGCAGAGCAGCAGGTTCGCATACGCGAAAACGCGCGCGGTGGGGNNGGGGAAGGTGCGCTGACCTTTCACGATTTTTTGATGACGGAGGACGCTTTCGGCGCGGGAAAGCTCTTTTCGCGAACGGTGCTTCCGGCTGGCAGCTCGATCGGTGCGCACACGCATGAGGGCGAGTTTGAAGTGTATTATGTGCTTGCGGGCAAGGTAGAAGTGCGTGACGGCGGCGCCTGGAGCACGCTCTATCAAGGGGATATGCATCTTTGCGCGAGCGGCGAGAGTCACGCGCTGCGTAACAGCAGCAATGACCAGGCGCAGGTGCTCATGTTGATTTTAAACGAAAATACGGCACAGAACGCGTAACGCGAGAAGAACTGATTTGCCAAACGTTTGGCGCACAACCGGTCAAAAACTTACTCGGTCTGGACTCGAAGTATTTTCAAACACGTACTAGTTTAGGCGGCGATGGATTTAGCCCCTTGCGGTAAAAGCTGAGCTTTGCAGTTTGCAAATCGGGGAATGTGTTGTTTATCTGCGTATTTTTTGGTGGTTATCATACAAAGTCACGGTAAATGTGATGCATGGAGTCTATACTACTCTTTATGAACCGATTTTGTTTTGAAAAAGGAGAACTGTATGAACTACACAGACACCTTGCTTTCAACCATTCTGGCGAATGACACCGTCAGTACGCTGAGCAAAAACAGCGGTGCGAAAAAATCGCAGGTGGAATCTCTCATCGGTGCCGCGCTGCCGCTGATGCTGGAAGGGATGCAGAAAAACGCCAGCACGAAGAAGGGTGAGCAGGCGCTGACGCAGGCGTTGTCCGACCATGCGAAGGACGACACGGCGGATGTGAAAGCCTTTCTTTCTGGCGCGGACGCGAAGGATAGCGCGAAGATATTGCAGCATGTCTTTGGCGAGAACGCGAACCGAACCGTATCCGCGCTATCAAAAAAGGCCGGCCTTGAAAAAGGGCAGACGATGTCGATTCTCATCCAGCTTGCGCCGCTGGTTCTGGCATTGCTGGGCCAGCAAAACCAAGGAAGTTCAGGCGGAATCGGATCGATTCTCGGATCGTTGCTGGGCTCCGGCTCCGGGTCCGGTTCGGGATCGCTCATCGGTAGCCTGCTTGGCAGCGGAACGAGCGACGCCGCGGGTTCGCTGCTTGGCAACCTGCTCGGGGGCGGATCGAACAACGCCGGCTCTTCTCTCGGCGGCGCGCTGCTCGGCAGCCTGCTGAGCGACTCTGGCGATGACGACAACAGCGGCGGCGATCTGCTGGGCTCGCTGCTTGGCAGCGGCTCAAGCAACACCTCCGGCTCCTCGCTTGGCGGAGAGCTGCTTGGCTCACTACTTGGCGGCAACAGCAACAGCGGCAGCGCAGCCAGCCTTGGCGGCGCACTGCTGGGCAGCCTTTTTGGCGATGACTCGCAAAAGAGCACGAAGTCTTCCCCGGCGAAAAAGAGCAGCGCTTCCGGCACGAAGCGTGCGCCCGCAAAGAAAAGCCCTGCAAAAACGACTGCCAAGAAAAAGGGATAAAACCTTCGGCAATCAAACAGCGGCCATCGTGTGATGACCGCTGTTTTTTAATATAAGCGCATCTACCAGATAAACGGAATCAAACGATGGCGCACGTTTGTCGTGTATTCGGCATACCCTTTGAGCTCTTTTTTGAGCATCCTGTCTTCCAACACGGTTCGAATCAGGATGATGATTGCAATTATCCCCGCGAGAATCGCGGTGAATCTCGTCTCAAATATCATTGAGATGCCAACGCACCAGAGGAGAACGGCGGCGTAGAGCGGATGCCGAATGATGGCATACGGCCCGCAGCAGCAAACCGTTTGACAGCGCTCGGACTGAACGCGTGACACCGACTCTAAAAATGGATTTGTCCGCGCGGCCCAGAGCGAAAGCAGAAACGCACCCACCTGAAGCACGACACCGACGCCAAACACCCAGCCGATGACAGCGGGCTGTCCCGCCATCTCCAACCCTGCGACAAAGTAAATCGCGAAATACGCCAATGCCCAATAGACCGCAAGCACGATCTTGTCCCATAGCGGCGTATTGGACGCTATACTTCCTCTCGCGGCAAGCGTCTCCGGATTGGCGCTGCGCACCATCGCCATGGAGACAATTGCAAACACGAAGTACATCGCAAAATACACCATCGAGCGCACGTTCATCATCAGGCGTGAGCCAAGCAGGAAAAAGACGATTCCAAAAATGCGCTGCAGCATAACCCGAATGATATAAAGATTGGCTTGTTTTTTCACAGCAGTTACCC